>DATDJH010000238.1:0-2501 GCA_036520635.1 Acidimicrobiia bacterium | reverse complement strand
AGGAACGCCAGACCGAACGCCGCCAGATAGCGGAGGACGAACGAGTAATAGGAGCCGATCCGAAGGTCATTTCTCACGTCCGGGACTATGGAAAGCAGGAAGCGGAGCCCCTGGGGAAGGATGAAGTACCCGAAGAAGACCCCTCCGACGAAGAGGACAACCAGGGCGCTGACGATCGGCACCGCCCATCGCCGCTCCCGGGCGGTCAGCGCCGGGTTGATAAAGGCCCAAAGCTGATAGAGGATCACCGGGCTCGCCAGGATCACTCCTCCAAACAGGGCGATCCGCATGAGCACACCGAACTCCTCGGCCGCTTCGAAGGACTGGAACGAAGAATCGGGAGTGGCGGCATGAAACGGCGCCTCGAGGATCGATCGCAGCTGGTCTGCAAAGAAGAATGCGATCAGCCCGCCAACTGCGACTGCGATGAAGATCCGGAAGACTCGCCACCGGAGTTCGTCGAGATGAGCCAGGATGGATTGCGGCTGGTCGCCGCTCACGCGCCGTCCTCTTCGGCTTTCCTTCTGTTCATCTCCTCGAGATCGGCCATGGCGTCCTCTGGAGTCGGCCCTGAGACCGGTTTCGGCCCGGTCCACGCCACCTGACCGCCCGCCGAGTCATTGACATCCTTGGCGACCTGATCGAGGGGCTGCTTGATCTCATCGAGCGGCTTCTTCAACTCGTCGCCGGTCTTCTTCAGCTCGTCGCCGAATTCCTTCAGACCGGCGACCTCGCTCTCCAGCCCGTGTCGGATGTCACGGGCGGCGGCTCTGAGCTCGGCGGTCCAACGCCCGAGCTTCTGGGCGGCCTCGGGCAGCCGTTTGGGGCCGAGGACGATCAGGGCCAGAAAGAGGATGATGATGATCTCGCCGCCCTGCATGAGACCGATGCTAAAGCGTTGGAGGTTCGAACAAACAGAAGGTGGCGATTCTTACGAATCGCCACCTTCCCGGACGAGGAGCACCCTGCCCGGGGTGCCCGTCGAGATTTGTATCGCTGCGCTCAGCCGGCCAGGAGGCGGAACGGATCCGGCTCTGCCTCGAGGGCGGCGGCGAACGCTTCGATTTCCCGCTCAGTGATCGGATCAGGATTGAGGACCTCGAACGTAACTCCTGTCGCCAGCAGAACGCTTACGACTCTTGAGTTCGCAGGACGTCGCTGCTGCACGGTGCACGTTGGGCACTTGAAGCGGTAGTCCCCTTCCCTGCCCCCAGGACGCAATTCCAGCGCCACGTCGTCGGGGGTGAGGTGGATGTCACCACATCTTGCGCACGTTGTCTTGATGGTCGTCATCCCTGTTCTCCGGTCTCCCATATCTGATTGGGTGATCGGCAGTTCGGACGAGATTCTGTAGTGCTGATCGGTAGGTCGATCGACCCCTATGGGTATATCGCCAGCAGCTTTTGCCCGATTTCGGTCACGGTCGCCCGGACCTCATCGCCAGAGATGAATCGGGCCGCCGCACCGAGTCGGAGAAGGAGCCGAGCCGGTATCTGGGCGTCCGGGGAGGAGAAGCTGATCACGGTTTCCCCGGCGGACTCCCTGATGATCTCGACCGGGTAGTAGTCGAGGACCCATCGCGCCGATGGGCTCAGGCCGATGTGGCAAACGACGTCGTCGTCGGATGGCGAGTAGCTGACCTCGGGCTGGGGCACGCCTTCGGGCCGATCGAAGTGGGAGTCGGTCACCTCCATCGTTCGTATCCGATCCACCCGGAACACACGCTCCGCCTCGACGAGACGGCAATAGCCCTGCACATACCAATTGCCGAGGGTGGCGAACACCGACCAGGGCTCGACCTCACGGACCGTCTCTTCCTCCCGGCTCAGCGATCGATAGGTCAGGCGGACCGCGTTCTGCTCGTTGGCGGCCCGACGCAACAGCCCAACCGAGTCGAGCTCGCCGCCGACCTGAACGGAGATCGCGGCTTCAGCATCGGGAATGACCACCTTGGTCAACTTTCCCACCGCGCTGGCAAGGGTTGGATTTGCCTGACCTGAGCCCATGATGGCCATCCCCGCGGCGAGCAGCCCCAGGGCTTCGGTCGAGGTGAGGCGGGGGGCGCGGGCGAAGTAGTCCGCGGCGTCGATGATCACCTCGTCCTCGTCGATGTAGGCCTCCATCAGATCGCCGGGCCCGTACCCCGGCAGGCCACAGACGAAGAGGGTGTTCAGGTCCTTGCTGAGGTCGGCCTCGGTGTAGCCGAAACGGTCGAGGATTTCCTCGACGTCGACACTGTCTCGGGACATCACGTATGGGACCAGGGCGAGGATCCGGGCAAGGCGGGACACTGTCCTTGGACTGGTCATGACACTCCCGACACGGCAGCTTGCACCCGGGAGCGGATCTCGTCCCTCATCTGGTCAGGTGCCAACACTTCGGCCGAGGCGCCGAAGCTGAGGATCCATCCGACGAAGGCATCCTCATTGGAAACCGGTAGCTCGACTTCGAGCGGCTCACCGTCGACGGCGACCACCCCGAGTGTCCGCGCCGCCCACCAG
>DATDJH010000237.1:0-2929 GCA_036520635.1 Acidimicrobiia bacterium | reverse complement strand
CGGGCTTTCCCAACCCGAGGTGGCCGCTGACGTGAAGGCCTTCTTTGCCGAGACGCCGCTGCCGGAGGCAGCCACCAGCCTCGCTCAGAACCTGGAATTGCTCGACGCCAATGTCCTGCTCCGGGCCCGGGAAACCCCGGTAGTGACGGAGTATTTCGGTCAGAAATAGAAGAAGCCCCCGCATTCGGGGGCTTCTTCGTGCTACTTGGTAGGTACTACTTCAGCTCGACGGTTGCTCCGGCGCCCTCGAGGACTTCCTTCGCCTTGTCGGCTACTTCCTTCTCGACGGCCTCCAGCACATTGGCAGGGGCGCCATCGACGAGGTCCTTCGCCTCCTTCAGACCCAGCGAGGTGAGCCCGCGCACTTCCTTGATCACCTGGATCTTCTGAGCGCCAGCACTGACGAGGACGACATCGAACTCGTCCTTCTCCTCGACAGCCGGGGCACCAGCACCGTCGCCACCCGCCGCTGGCGCGGCCGCCATGGCCATAGGCACCGCTGCGGTGACATCGAACTTGTCCTCGAACGCGTCGAGGAATTCCTTGAGCTCGAGGACAGTCATCTCCTCGAATACGTTGATCAGCTCATCAGTGGTCATCTTGGCCATTGATCATTCCTCCTCGGCCGAGACGGCCGCTTCTGTAATGGGCTCGTCCGCCGGAAGGCTGGCCTCTATGACCGGCTCCACCAGGTTCTCACCCGAACTCTTCTTATCCAGTAGCTGGTTGAACATCGTTGCTGCGTTGCGGTTGAAGGATCCGAAGAACCCTGCGGCCTTCATGAGCGGGGCCTTGGCGGCGCCTGCGATCTTCGACAACAACACCTCGCGAGGCTCGATGTCGGCGAGCTTTGAGACTTCCTCAGGTGTGAGGAGATTCCCCGAGAGCAGGCCGGCCTTGAGCACAAAGACCTCGTTGGTCTTCGAGAAGTCCTTGAGAGCCTTGGCGGTGGCAACCGGGTCCGTCATCGCGAATGCGAGGGCGGTCGGGCCGATCAGGTACTCGTTGAGACCTTCTACACCGGCATCGCTCGCAGCGAGTTGGGCGAGGGTCATCTTGACGACCTTGTATTCGGCGCCACTTTCACGCAGGCTCCTTCGGAGCGCTTGGACTGCCTTGACAGTCAGCCCGCGGTATTCGGTCAGGAACACCGCTTCGGCGCCTACGAGCCTCTCTTTGATGTCGGCAACAGCCTGGACCTTTTCTGGTCTTGGCATTTCGCTCCTCCGGTAGACATCAATAAAGCCCCTCGACCGTAGGACCAGGGGCTCTGTGAGGAGCGACCTGCGTTGGCGGCGGTTGCCTTTCAGTCCCTGAGGGACACCGACGGTCTTGGGCCGAGGATTATTGGAGTTGCAGGTCGGAATTGTACCGGTGCGCCCGGTGGGGGCAATTCGGCGGCCATTACGCCCGCTAGGTTCAGGAGGATGCCCGACACACCGACCGGTTTCGCCGCTTCCGGGGGGGCACAACTCCACTACCAAACGGCCGGTGAGGGTGACACGATCTTCTTCATCCATGCCGGCGTCGCCGACAGCCGGATGTGGCAGCACCAGTTCACCGACCTCGCCTCCAACCACCACCTCGTCGCCTATGACACCCGTGGTTTCGGACAGAGTGTGTTCTTCGACGAGCCCTTCTCTGATCACACCGACGCCCTCGCAGTGATGGATCACCTCGAGATTGGAAGAGCGGTGGTTGTGGCCTGTTCGATGGGCTGTCAGACAGCAATCAATCTGGCGCTGACCGCTCCCGAGAGGGTCCGTGCCTTGGTCCTGATCGGTGGCTGGCCGCCGGGGTTCGAGGCCTCCGCCGAATACGAGCCTCCCCAGTGGCCCGAACTGGTGAAGGCGTTTCGAGCGGGAGACATGGAGACCACGGCCGATCTAGAGGCGGAGATCTGGGTGGTAGGACACGGCCGATCGAAGGCAGACGTCGACCCCAGTGTCTTTCTTCTGGTTTCAGAGATGTCGCTGATCGCTCTGCCCCAGGAGAAAGCGCGTGATGAACGGGTGGTCGCTCTCGACCCGCCGGCAAAGGACCGTCTGAGCGAGATAGCGGTTCCGACCTTGGTGATGATCGGTGAGTACGACCTCCCCGATCTCCAGGAAGCCTCGGTGCACATGGCCGGCCTCTTCAGCCAACAGCCGGCGCAAGTGATTCCCGACGCGGCCCATCTCCCCAGCCTGGAGCAGCCGGTGCGTTTCAACCAGCTGCTTCGGGACTTCCTCGCAACCCTCTGACCCCCCGGCTTTCCAGAATCTCCCTGGACAGGTCAGATACAGCGCGCGACACTAGGTCTATTGAGAACAGGGGGTCTCCGTGTGAGCCCGGGCGGGTTCCCTGACCGCCCCCGCCCGCTCTTCGGAACCAAATAGTGAGGGCCGCGAGGCCGACAAACGGGACCAGTCCCTACCCTGGACCCGAGACGATGGTCGGCCCGTGCGGACGGTGGACCTGGCAACCGAAAGCCCTTACAGCCCACGGTGAACCGGAGCACGGAGATCCCCCTACTTCAGCAGAAAGCCCCCTCGAAGAGGGGGCTTTCTCACGTTCCTAATGGAGAGCGTCACAGATCCGTGACGGAGTGCATTCAGTTTGGGGTCTAGCCAGCGGTCTTGGCGACATCGTCGAGGCTGCCGAGGTCCACCTTCACCCCGGGGCCCATGGTCGACGAAAGGGAAAGCGCCTTGAGGTAGCGCCCTTTGGACGACGCCGGCTTGGCCCGGACCAATTCCCCGGAGACGGCCGCGAGGTTGGACAACAACTGGTCGACCTCGAAGGAAACCTTGCCCAGGGGAATCTGGACGTTTCCGTAGCGGTCGTTGCGGTACTCGATGCGGCCGGCCTTGAATTCGGACACGGCTTTGCCCACGTCCTGAGTCACGGTGCCGGCCTTGGGGTTCGGCATCAGACCCCGAGGGCCGAG
>DATDJH010000236.1:0-2301 GCA_036520635.1 Acidimicrobiia bacterium | reverse complement strand
TGCTGCTGTTGCGGTGCAGAAGAACATTCGTGACGTGGCGATGGTTCGTGACGAGCCTCAAGCGGAGTGGACCGACCCAGGAGAAGACTTCTAGGTTTCGGCTTAGGAGCCTGAGCGGTCTTTAGGCTCCTTCCGATGAGTTCGAAAGAGCTGATTGACCGCGTCCGATCCGGCGACCGAGCAGCCCTCGCACGCCTGGTTACCGCCATCGAATCGGGCGATCCAGATGCCATCGAGACCGTCGCTTCATCGGGAGACCTCGCCGGATCGGCGAGAAGGATCGGGGTCACCGGGCCGCCCGGTGCGGGCAAGTCGACCCTGATCAGCTCGATGATCGGCGAACTGAGATCTCGAGGAGCTTCGGTGGCTGTCCTGGCGGTGGATCCCTCGAGCCCGCTCACGGGTGGTGCCTTGCTTGGCGATCGGATCAGGATGCAGGGACATGTCGACGATCCCGGTGTCTTCATTCGCTCGATGGCCACGCGGGGCCATCTAGGCGGATTGTCCGAGGCTGCAGAAGCGACCATCAGCGCGCTCGCGGAGGCGGGGTTCGACTATCTGGTGGTGGAGACGGTCGGCGTCGGGCAGTCCGAAGTGGAAGTGATGGACCTGGTCGACGTAGTGGTCTTAGTGGTCGGCCCTGGCTGGGGTGACCAAATCCAGGCCGAAAAGGCAGGTGTCGTAGAGATCGCAGACCTCTTCGTGGTCAATAAGGCAGACCGGCACGGCGCGGATGAAGTGCGCCGGGCGCTGATGAGCGCCTCGGGGGAGTCGGGCCGACAGGTCATGGCCACTACCGCCACCACCGGGCAAGGTGTCGACGCGATGGTCGACGAGATCGACCGGCTCCTGAGCCGCTAGTCGCTCAGCGCAGCCTGCGCTGCGGCCAGTCGGGCGCCTTCGATCCGGGGCGGGCTACACGACACGTAGTCGAGGCCGAGCTCATGGACGAAGGCGATCGAGTCCGGATCGCCACCGTGCTCTCCACAGAGACCCACCGTCAGCGAGGGGTTGGCCTCCCGTCCTTCCTTTGTTGCCACCCGCACCAATCGCCCGACCCCGGCGCGATCCAAGGTCTGAAATGGGTTGGAGGCAAGGATGCCCCGTTCCAGGTAGTCACCCAGAAAGAGCCCTTCTGCGTCGTCACGACTGAGCCCGTAGGTCATCTGGGTGAGGTCGTTAGTGCCAAACGAGAAGAAGTCGGCTGCCTTCGCGATTGCGCCCGCGGTGAGAGCTGCGCGAGGTAACTCGATCATGGTGCCGACTGGAACCTTTAGCTCGAGCCCTGACTCCTTGGCCGCGGCGGCAACCTCCTCCTCGATCATCTCCCGCATCCGGATCAGCTCCTCGACGTCAGCGACGAGGGGGATCATGATCTCGAGCATCGGGTTGCCACCTGCCTGGATTCTGGTCACCAGGGCATGACAGGCGGCACGGGCCTGCATCCGGTAGAGGTGGTCGACCATGAGACCGAGGCGGACCCCACGCAGCCCGAGCATCGGGTTGTCTTCTTCCCATCGAGCAACGTGCTCGGACATCGATTGCAGATCATCGATGGGACGGCCGGCTTTGGCATCGAGCCGCATCTCATGCTCCAGCTCGAAGCGGGAGGGCAGAAACTCGTGGAGCGGAGGGTCCAGGAGGCGGATTACCACCGGTAGCCCATCCATGGCCTCGAGCAGGCCCTCGAAGTCGCCGATCTGCACCCGTTCCAAATCCTTGAGCGCGACGGATCGCTCCTGCTCGTCATCGGAAAGGATGATTCTCTGGACGACCTGGAGTCTCTCGCCGAGGAACATGTGCTCGGTGCGGGCCAATCCGATTCCCTCTGCCCCGTGCTTGCGGGCGATCGCCGCGTCCTTGGCGTTGTCTGCGTTCGCCCACACTGCAAGCTCCCGGTACTCATCGGCCCATTCCAAGAGCTGATGCAGTTCGGGTGGAGATTCTGGGGCGACCACATCGACACTGCCGATGAAGACGGTTCCGGTAGAGCCATCAATCGTCACCAGGTCACCGGCCCGGATCTCCCCAGCAGGGGTGCGGGCGACACCGGCCTCGACGTCGACTATGAGACCTGCAGCGCCCGTGACCGCGGGTTTGCCCATTCCTCTGGCGACGACTGCAGCGTGTGAGGTCTTTCCTCCCTGACTGGTGAGGATTCCAATTGCAGCGGCCATGCCGTGAATGTCGTTGGGCGTGGTCTCGGGGCGAATCAAGATGACGATCTCGCCCGTCTTCGCCTGGGCCACAGCGTCATCCGAGGAGAACACGGCTCGCCCGATGGCAGCGCCGGGGGAGGCG
>DATDJH010000235.1:0-3467 GCA_036520635.1 Acidimicrobiia bacterium | reverse complement strand
CCCGGCCAGAGCGGTGTCTGTTCCCACCGCGGAAGCCCGGACCTGAATCATCCCTACCTGGTTGACAGTTGCTCCAAACACGGTGTCGCCGGCGCGCTTGTCCACAGGGAGGGACTCGCCGGTGAGCATCGACTCGTCGATCGAAGATGAGCCGGACTCGATGACCCCGTCGGTGGGGATCTTCTCGCCTGGGAGGACCATCATCAGGTCACCTGGGAGTACCTGTTCGATCGGGACTGCTTGCTCGACCCCGTTCACCATCACTCGTGCTTCCCGGGCGCCGAGTGCAACCAATTGGTGGACTGCGGTCGAGGCACGTCCCTTGGCCCGCGCCTCAAAGGCCCGGCCGAGGGTGATCAAGGTGATGATGACGCCGGAGATCTCGAAGAAGACAGGGAGGTCGGCGAACAGGGCCCATATCGAATAGAGGTAGGCCGTGACCGAGCCCAGCGAGATCAGGGTGTCCATGTTGGCGCTGAAGTTGCGCGCTTGCTTGATGGCCACCCGGTGGAACTGCCAGCCACCCCAGGTCACCACTGGGGTAACCAGGATTCCCTGCAAGGCCCGGCTCCAGAACGCCTCTGGGCCGAACATGGCAAGCAGCACGGCGGGAAGGGTCAAGGCAGCTGCGATCCAGAACCGGCGCCACTGGAGGTCCTCGTTGTCGTGGTAGTGGTCCATCAGGTCGCGGCCGTGCTCACCCGATTCGTGGGGCGAGATCCGGTAGCCGATCTTGTCCACGGCTGCGGCGAGAGAGTCGATGTCGGCGTCGTCGTTGACACGGACGAGAGCCGAGGCTCCGGCGAGGCTGACCGAGGCGTTCTCGACCCCGTCTTGGCGACCGAGGACACGTTCGATCCTCACCGCACAGGTGGCGCAGGTCATGCCGTCGACGTCGAAGAGAACGGTTTCGGCGTGCCGGTCGTGGGTGTCAGCCGAAGACGGCGTAACCCTGCTCCTCGATGGTGTGCTTGATCGCATCGAGATCGGTGGTGTTGTCGTCGTAGGTGATGTCAACCGTCGCGTCGGCGATCGCCACCTCAACTGACGAAACCCCTTCCAAGGCGCCCACGGCACCTTCGATGCTCATTTTGCAGTGATCACAGTGGATCTCGGGAGCCTGAAGGAGTACCTGTCTCATCTCGGTGAAGTGTACGGCTGCGACCGGAGGTTTATTCCGCCCGCACTCGGCGTCTGGCGCCAGGTGCTTGGTATCGGGACCCGAAATCGCCATCCTCCAGTCAGGAGGACGGCGTGGACGATGTGAAGCCGCAGGGCGAAGAGCTCAAGAACACCGGGTACGAGATCTTCGTTGGCATCCTCTCGATCCTCTCGATCGTGAACATCCTTCTGAAGATCCTGGCTGAGGATCCGAACCTGGACACGGTCCTCGACACCATGAACGGGCTCTTCAGCGTCATCTTCCTGGGTGACTTCTCCTATCGCCTACTCACGGCCGAGTCGAAATCCCAGTACTTTTTTCGACAGTTTGGCTGGGCCGACCTGCTCGCCAGCCTTCCATTCGACGGGGCGAAAGTCCTGCGCGTCTTCCGCCTGGTGCGGGTCACCAGGCTTCTACGCGCCAATGGCGCCAAGAAGATTGTCAGAGGCCTGGTCAAGGACCGCGCCGGCAGCGCCCTCTTCACCCTGCTTCTGATGGGCATCCTGGTTCTCGAGTTCGGGAGTCTGTGGATCTTGTACCTCGAGCAGTACGCGCCGGGAGCCAACATCACATCTGCGTCCGATGCGCTCTGGTACGTGATCGTGACAATTTCGACAGTTGGTTACGGCGACCTTTTCCCGGTCACCGGCGAGGGCCGGCTCTTTGGCGCCGTGATCATCGTCATCGGGGTCGGCATCTTCGGCACTTTCACCGGGTATCTCGCGAACGTGTTTCTCTCCCCGTCGAAGGCACCAGAGCCCGATGCTCCGATATCAGAGATCGATGTCAGGTCCAAGGTCGGCCAACTCAAGGAGTTGATGGCTCAGCAACAGGCCACGATCGACGATATCGATCGTCGTCTGCAGACCGACGCCGGCACCTGACTCCGGCCGACCCATAAAAGAGAGCCCCGATCGAAACCGGGGCTCTCTGGTTGTCTGGCTTTGGGACTGGGAGGGGGAGAGGACCTGTCCCGGCCAGAGTTCAGGCGTCTTGCTCGTCCATGATCTTGCCCCGGACCCGCGGGAAGCGGACCGGCGCATGAGCGTGGCAGTACTCGGCTTTGTTGTATTGCGAGAGTTTGGTGGTGCATCCGGGCTTGGTACAGATCCGGTCCGTGCTGAAACGCCGTGACGGTCTGGTCATTCCCTTGATGGCTGCACCTTTTACGATGTCTGTCATGTTCATGGCCCTCCTGGTAGTGGGCCGGTTCTCCAATAAATACGTTGAATTGTCTTCTGTGGTTCTCGGAAACGGGTCGCTGAAGACCCCGTAGCCCCCAACTTTGCGTTCCCAGCCCTAAAACGAAGGTAAACAATTCCCCCGTTTTGTCTGTGATAAGACGTTGCGGACCGGTCAATCGGTTCCCGTGATCCCCAGTTTACGCAAGAAGGCGCCGTTGTCAGGCTCCCTACCAAGAAACCCGACGAGCATCTGATCGGCATCAACCGACCCGCCCTTCTCCAACACCTCACGGCGATAGGCCATTCCCACGGCCGGATTGGTGACCCCCTCCAGCTCGAAACGCCCGAACATGTCATCGCCGAAGACCTCAGCCCACATGTAGCTGTAATAGGCGGCGTCATAGCCGCCCATGAGATGGCCGAACGAGGCGAGGTCGAAGGTCCCTTCGTGGATCGGGAGCAGGCTCAGATCGGAGGCCTGTTGTGAGATCTCATCCAGATCCTTCTCCGGGCCTGGGGCGTGGATTGCCTGGTCCAGCCAGCCGTACTTGAGCTGGCGCAGCTGATGCACTGCGATGTTGAGGCGACGGGCGGCCACCAGTTGGTCAACCAAGGTGTCGGGGATCGGCTCTCCGGTCTCGTGATGCCGGGCGAACTTCTTGAGGACGTCGGCCCTCCACACCCAGTTCTGCATGATCTGGCTTGGCGCCTCGACAAAGTCGGTCTCGACGCTGGTCCCTGAGAAACGGGCGAGCTCGGTGCGGCCCAGGTTCTGATGGAGGACGTGGCCGAATTCGTGGAATAGGGTCTCCAGCTCGCCGTGCTGGAGCAGTGACGGGGTGTCGGCGGTGGGCTTGGTGAAATTGGCCACCATCGCGCACACCGGGTTCTGATAGCTCCCGTCCTCCGTACGGCGGCTGGTGATCATTGGGAACTCGGCTGCGTGTGAGAACTTGCCCTCACGCGGGAAGAGATCGAGGTAGAAGTGGGCCAGTTCCTCACCGGAGTTGTGGTCGAGGATCTTGTAGAGCCGGACGTCGGGATGCCACACCTGTGGGTCGGCCACCTCATTGAAATCGAGCCCGAAAACCTCCTGCACCATGTCGAACATCCCGGTGAGC
>DATDJH010000234.1:0-12153 GCA_036520635.1 Acidimicrobiia bacterium | reverse complement strand
GATGAGATGGCCTCTTCGGAGGTCCGGGCCGCGTTGACCTTGACACGCCGCGCCGCCGACCTGGTGGTCGGTTTCGCTTACGACCTGCGAGTCCGTCAGCCCGCGGGGTGGGTCGCCCTCAGCGAGGGCCGCATCGATGTCTTCAAAGCCCGTGTCATCTGCGACCAAACCTGTCATCTCGACCTGGAAACCGCACGTCGGGTGGCCGATCGAGCCTTGGAGCGGGCCTCGGGGAAGACCACCGGCCAGTTGGCGGCAAGGGTCCGTCGCCTCTGCATCACGGTTGACCCCGATTCTGCCAAGCAGCGTTACGAGGCCCGCCTCGTCGAGCGAAAGCTGGTGATCCAGGCCACGGAGGACGGCACAGCCAATCTCTTCGCCTTCGACCTGCCTGCTGCGGAGGCCAATCAGGCGATGCGTCGCATCAACCGCCTGGCGAAAACGGCCAAGACCGCCAGCGATCCCCGGACCATCGATCAGGTGCGTGCCGATGTCCTGCTCGACCTGCTCAACGGAAAGGGTCCGAGTCAGTCGACTGGAAATGGCGGAGGCGCTCTCGAGCTGCGCCTCGACATGACGACGCTGGCAGGTCTCGACGAGAGCCCTGGCGAGATACCCGGGTGGGGCCCGGTTCTGGCCGATATCGCCCGCCAGGTTGCGGATCGCGAGCCCAAAGCGCAATGGCGCTTCACGGTCACTGATCACGATGGTGCGGTTCTCCACAATGGAACCACGCGTCGACGACCATCCACCGAGCAGCGGCGTGAGGTGGAGACCCGAAATCCGACCTGTGTCTTCCCCGGGTGTCGGATGCCGGCCTCGGAATCAGACCTCGATCACAACCATCCCTGGGCCGAACATCACCGGACCGCCACCGACGATCTCGCTCCTCTCTGCCGTCATGACCACGTCACCCGTCATCAACGCGGCTGGCGTGTTCGAAGGTCCCGCCCAGGCGTCTATGAGTGGGTGAGCCCGCTCGGTCACTCCTACACGGTCCAGCCCGAGCCTCCCTGAGTGGCACCGACCGGGGAACTTGGTCGGCGGTTGGCAAGGTCCGTATGATGCCGAGCCGATGGCCCGGTCCCGTCAACGTCTCGCACGCCTCGGCGCATTGGTCGGGTCAGCCCTTGTTCTGACCGCCTGTTCGTTCATCGAGATCGAGAACGCCCCGATGACAATCTTCGATCCGAAGGGGCCTTTCTCGAGACGTGAAAACGACCTCTTCTGGCCGGTATTTTGGATAGCAACCGGAGTGTTCGTCCTGGTCGAAGCGGCGATCCTGGTCATCGTCTTCCTGTTTCGAGACCGAGAGGGCGCCAAGGAGGCGAAGCAGCTTCATGGGAGCCCGAAACTCGAGGTGCTGTGGACCGTGATCCCGGCGTTGATCCTGGCCGGGATCGCGGTGCCAACCACGGCTGCAGTCTTCGATCTCACCAACTGCGGGGCGGACGCGATCGAAGTGGAGATCATCGGGCACCAGTGGTGGTTCGAGTACCGGTACCCGGACGCTGGCGTGGCGACTGCCAACGTCATGGTCATACCGGCAGGCCAGGAGGTCTGCGCCCAGATGACCTCCGAGGATGTCATCCACAACTTCTGGATCCCGGCCCTCAACGGGAAGCGCTACCTGATCCCGGGCCAAACCACCGAGCTCCGGCTCCAAGCTGATGAGCCAGGTGAGTTCTGGGGCCAATGCGCCGAGTTCTGCGGTCTCTCCCACTCCATGATGCGAGCCCGGGTGCAGGCGCTTGCGCCGGCCGAGTACGAGGCCTGGTTGGTGGCCCAGGCCGAGACCACACCTCTCCCTGCCGAAGGCAGTCCCGAGTACGCCGGATATCAGGTCTTCACGGCCAAAGGATGCGTCCAATGTCACACCGTCCGGTTTGATAGCAATCCGAACGTCGTTCCCGACAACGCATTCTCCGGGCCCGAGCTCACCCATTTCGCCTCGCGGGACACTTTCGCCGGTGCCACCCTCCCCGAAGAGGGACAGACCCGGGCGGAGGGCCTTCATATTTGGCTCAAGGACCCTCCCAATTTCAAACCAGGTAGTTATATGCCCAACCTGGCCTTGACCGAGCAAGAGATCAACGACCTCATCGTGTGGCTGGAGAGCAACAAATGACCGCCACAGCCGCGAGACCCCAGACCACGATCTTCCGGCGCCCGTCGGCGAAGACCGGCCTCTGGTCGTGGATTACGACAGTCGATCACAAGCGGATCGGCATCATGTACGGCTACGCCGCCTTCATCTTTTTCATCATCGGCGGCTGTGAGGCCTTGCTGCTTCGAATCCAGCTGGCGCAGGCCAACAACGAATTCCTGACCGCGGGTGCCTACAACGCCCTGTTCACGATGCATGGCACGACGATGATCTTCCTTTTCGTGATGCCGGCGTCGGCGGCGTTCATGAACTATCTGCTCCCGCTGATGATCGGCGCCAGGGACGTCGCCTTCCCCAGGTTGAACGCCCTCTCCTGGTGGATCTTCTTCTTTGGTGGGATCTTCCTCTATTCGACCTTCATCTTCGGGACCTCCCTGGCTCCGGTCGGATCGACGGGTGTCAGCGGCAACCTGCCCATCGGCGGTGGGCCTGGGAGTCTCAACTTTCTCGCCGATTCACCGGGTGGAGGCTGGTTCGGCTACCAACCGAACGCGGGCCCGCTGTACTCGACGGGCACCGCCATGGACTATTGGGCGCTCGGATTGCAGATCCTTGGACTTGCCTCGCTGGTGTCTTCGGTCAACTTCATCGTGACCATCCTCAACATGCGGGCCAAGGGAATGCGATTGCTCCGCATGCCGGTGTTCGTCTGGATGTCAATGGTGGTCGCATTCCTGTTGCTGTTCTCGCTGCCGATCATCGCGGTGGCCCTGTTCATGGTCACGTTCGATAGACAGTTCGGGTCGTTGTTCTACGCGCCCGTAGGCGGGGGAGATCCGATCCTGTGGCAACACCTCTTTTGGCTGTTCGGCCATCCCGAGGTCTACATCCTGGTCTTGCCGGCCATGGGCATGGTCTCCGAGATCCTCCCCACCTTCTCTCGCAAGCCCCTGTTCGGGTATTCGGCGGTGGTGTTCGCCGGTGCAGCCATCGGTTTCCTCGGCTTTGGCGTGTGGGCCCATCACATGTTCGCCTCAGGGATCACGCCTGTTGCTCAGGCAGCCTTCGGACTATCGACCATGACCATCGCGATCCCGACCGGGATCAAGATCTTCAACTGGCTCGGGACGATGTGGCAGGGTCGAATACGGATGAACACCTCGATGCTGTTCGCGATTGGATTCGTCGCGATGTTCACGATCGGTGGCCTCTCCGGGGTGACCCACGCGGTGGTGCCTTCGGACTGGCAGCAGACCGACACCTACTACATCGTTGCCCATTTCCACTACGTGTTGTTCGGCGGAGCCATCTTCGGGCTGTTCGGCGGTCTCTATTACTGGTTCCCCAAACTCACCGGCCGGGTGATGAACGAGAGACTGGGCAAGACCCACTTCTGGCTCCAGTTCCTCGGGTTCAACCTGACTTTCGGGCCGATGCACTGGCTCGGCCTGCAGGGCATGGTCCGTCGAACCTGGAAATACGCTCCCGAGACCGGTCTCCAGCCCTGGAACCTCGTAGTGACGATCGGCGGGTTCATCATCGCTGCCTCGATTGCGATCTTCATCTTCAACTGGTGGACCAGCAAGCGCCATGGTGAGCCTTCGGGCCTCGACCCCTGGGATGCCAGGACGATCGAGTGGATGGTCCCCAACCCCTCACCGGAGTACAACTTCGCGGTCCCGCCGGTGGTCACCAGTCTCGACCACTTCTGGCAGCTCAAGTACGACAAGGGACCCGACGGCCGAGCCGTCCGCAAGCCGGATGCCGATGAGATCGTGGCCAAGATCGAGCACGATCAGCGCAATCCGGTCTCTCCCATCCATCTTCCCAATCCGTCTTACTTCCCGTTCTTCATGGCCATCGCGTTTCCCACCATCTTCTACGGGATCATCTATCACACGGCGATGTGGGGCAAAGCGCTGATCTTCGTCGGGGTCCTCATTGGACTGATCGCCGTGGTCGGTTGGGCCATCGAGCCATTGGAGGAGCCCCACGTCGAGCACGACGACGAAGGACACACCATCGAGGCGGCAGGCGCGTATGACTGAGACCCTCCACGAGGCCCCGATGGATCATCCCGAGCATGAGTCGACGGGTGTCGAGAACCGCAAACTCGGGATGTGGCTCTTTCTCAGTTCGGAGTTCCTCTTCTTCGGAGCGCTGATTTCGAACTATCTGCTCTATTCCAACCGGCCCGGGTTCCCTGACCCCTACCCCTCCCAGATCTACGACATCCCCTTCACCTCGGTCAGCTCGTTCGTGCTCCTGATGAGCTCGTTGACCATGGTGCTCGCCCACAACGCCTTGAGCCGCCAGGACATGAACGGGACCAGGACCTGGCTGTTCGCCACCGCCGCGCTCGGCGCGGTGTTCCTTGGCGGCCAGGTGTTCGAGTTCACAGAATTCGTCGTCAACGAGAACATGACGCTCTCGACCAATCCGGCTGCCTCGGCCTTCTACGTGCTCACCGGGTTCCACGGGACCCACGTCGCCATCGGGGTGATCATGCTTCTCTCCCTCTGGGGGATCTCGAGGCGGCCCGGTGGGCTAAGCGAGAAGCACGGGATGAATCTCGAGCTGGTCGGCCTCTACTGGCACTTCGTCGACATCATCTGGATCGTGATCTTCACCGTGGTCTACCTTCTCTCGGTGCCCCCAGCATGACCGTCGAGCCCCACCACCCGACTCCGGCGCAGTACTGGAAGATCGCGGCGCTGCTCGCCGTGCTCACCGCGATCGAGGTGGCGATCTACTACGTCCACCTCGAGTTCGATCTCGGGAACCTCAACACGATCTCGCTGCTCATACTGGCGACCCTCAAGTTCGTGATCGTGGTCGCCTTCTTCATGCACCTCCGATACGAGAAGACCGTGTTGAACCGCTTCTTCGTCGGCGGTTTCGTCCTGGCTTCGTGTCTGTACGCCGTGGTACTTGCCGCCTTGGGAGCCCTGATCATCAGGGGATCCTGATGCCTCTGCCTCCCTGGCACCCTCATCTCGACGTCTGGCTGCTGATCTGGGTCCTCGGCTTCGGTTACTGGTACGCCAACCAGCGCCTACGACCGTACGTCGCGCCCGATGCTCCGCCGGCGACCAAGGGGCAACGTTGGCAGTGGTACGGCGCACTGGGCCTTCTCTTCGTGGTGTCGGGGTGGCCGATCCACGACATTGGAGAGACGTCTCTCTTCACGTTGCACATGGTGGAGCACATGGTCATCGCCTTGGTGGTGCCGCCTCTACTGCTCCGAGGATGCCCTCGCTGGCTGGGGGACGTCACTCTCGGAAATCCGATGGTGGCGCGGATCGTGCGACCCCTGGCCAAGCCGGTGCCTGCCTTCGTGATCTTCAATGCGACGTTTCTCCTCATTCATTGGCCGGAGATGGTTGCCTGGATGGCGACCAGCCAGCCGATTCACGGCTTCGTGCACGCCTGGCTGTTCGGAGCGTCGATATTGATGTGGCTGCCGATCTTCTCCCCAACTGCGGCCATTCCCCGGCTTGCCCCTCCGGCCCAGATGCTCTATCTCTTTCTCCAGTCCCTGCTTCCGACGATTCCCGGCTCGTTCCTCACGTTTTCGTCGGTCCCGCTCTACCCGATCTACGGGAATGCCGCACTCGCCTATGGCCTCACTGCGGTCGCGGATCAGACCATCGCCGGCGTCATCATGAAGATCGCCGGCGGGATCCTGCTCTGGTCGACCATCGCTGTCATCTGGTTCCGCTGGACCAGGCAGGAGAGGGAGTGGGAGCGACTGGAAGCCTCGCTTCGAGCCGGTTGAGCTCAGCCCGATTGGGCGGGATGATCGCCCTCGCCCTGGTCGTCGCCTGCACCCAGACCTCAGGCACCGCTCGCGGGGTGGTCCTTTCGGTCGAGGGGACTCTGCAGGACGTGACGGCCTTCACCGTGCTTGTGGAGGGGGAGGAATGGAGCATGGTCCCGGTCCCGGACGGTGACTACGAGTTTGCGCTGCCACACCTGCGTGAGCACCGCCTCTCCGGCCAGCCAATATTGGTTGGTTGGGAGTTGGTGGATAACGTCAGGTACGCATTGAGCCTGGCCGACGGATAGCGGGCTCGGAACCAACGGAGCGCATTCTTGAGCCAGCAGTCAGACACGTCGATCGGTCGTTTCTTTCTTCCCGGGCCCACCGAGGTGGATCCCGAGGTGCTCGCAGCCCAGACGCATCCGATGATCGGCCACCGCGGATCTGCCATCCAGGAGCTGATCGCCGAGATCGAGGTCGGTCTCAAGCAGGTCTTTCTCACCGACCGGCCCGTGGTGATTTCCACGTCGTCGGCCACCGGGCTGATGGAGGCCGGGATTCGCAACGGGGTAGGGCAACGTAAGGTGCTCTCCCTGGTCAACGGGGCTTTTTCCAAGCGATTTGCCGACATCGCAACGGCTTGTGGGCGGGATGTCGACATCTGGGAGGTGCCCTGGGGTGAGTACCACGAACCTGGTGAGCTCGCGGGGCGCCTGGCGTCGGGGGACTACGACGCAGTCACCGTCACCCATTCCGAGACCTCCACCGGTGTTCTCCAAGATCTCGAAGCGTTGGCCGGCGTCGTCGCCCGGGACGATGACACCCTTTTCCTGGTGGACTCGGTCACCGGCGTGTGCGGCGCCGAGGTCCGCAGCGACGATTGGAGCCTCGACTGGGTGTTGACCGGCTCACAGAAGGCAATGGCCTTGCCCCCTGGTCTGGCGTTTGGGGTCGCATCCGAGGCGTTGCTGAAGCGATCTGCGACTCTTGCCGACAAGGGCGTCTACTTCGATCTGGTCGCACTGACTCAGAGTCTCGAGGTCAATCAGACCCCGGCGACCCCGGCTATCTCGCTGATGTATGCGCTCCGGCTGCAATTGGAGAGGATCCTGGCCGAGGGCATCGAAGCCCGTTGGAAGCGCCACACCGCGATGCGGGAGCGCGCGCTGGAGTGGGCCGATGAGATGTCTGGCCTGGGGTTGGCCCCATTCGCCCCAGAGGGCTACCGCTCGCCGACCATCACCTGTGTGAGCCTCCCCGAGCGGATCACCGGGCCTGAGGTAGCCAAGGGCATGAAGGACAGGAACTGGGTGATCGGATCCGGCTACGGGAAGCTCAAGGAAACCACCATCCGAATCGGGCACATGGGTGACCGGACCGTCGACGAGTTGGACCTCCTCCTCCAAGATCTGGGGGACGTGATTCGATGAAAGGCCAATTCAGGGTCGTGGTCACCGACCACGTCTCCGATTCGGGCCTCGCCCCTTTGTTGGACGACGCCCGGTTCGAGGTAATCCGGATCGACGACTCGTCCACCGATGAGTTTCGGGCGGCTCTCGCAGGTGCCGATGGCCTGGTGGTGAGGAGTGCGACGAAGGTGACCCGGGAGATGCTTTCCGGGGGCCCGCGGCTCAAGGTTGTAGGCCGAGCCGGAGTTGGGGTGGACAACATCGACCTCAACGCCGCCACCGAGCGGGGAATCGCGGTTCTCAACTCTCCTGCCGGCAACACGGTTGCCGCGGCCGAACTCACAGTGGCGTTGATCCTTTCGGTGGTGCGGCGGGTGGCCGAGGCGGACCGTTCCATGCGGGCCGGGAAATGGGAACGAGCAAAGTTGAGAGGTGTCCAGCTCAAGGATCGGACCTTGGGTCTGGTGGGGGCGGGGCGAATCGGCGGCGAGGTTGCAGTCCGATGCCGTGCCTTCGGGATGAAGGTGATCGTCTACGACCCCTACCTCACTGCTGAGAGGGCCGACGATCTCGGCCTTGCTCTCACAGATCTCGATGAGGTGCTGAGACAAGGGGACATCATCTCCCTCCACGTCCCCCTCAACGACGAGACCCGTCATCTGATCGACACGGCCGCCATCTCGAAGATGAAGCCCGGGGCGTTCGTGGTCAACGTCTCTCGAGGAGGAGTGATTGACGAGGAGGCGCTAGCCCGGGCCCTGGTCGACGGGCACCTGGGCGGGGCTGCGCTCGACGTCTTCGAATCCGAGCCGCTATCACCGGAGAGCCCGCTGCTCGATCTGCCCAACGTGGTCCTGACTCCGCATCTGGGGGCTTCTACCGTCGAAGCTCAGGAGCTCGTGGCCAGGGAAATTGCCGAGTCGGTGAGAGAGGCCCTGGCACTGGGCGATATCTCCGGCTCCGTGACCTAGACCCCAGTGGGGCCCCACGGCAGCTAGGCCAGGATGGACACGGCCGCTGCTTCCTGGCCTGCCTCTTCTGGCTCTTCGCCGGGACTACGGGCAAACAGGACGGCGAACACGATTATCAGGACGGTGACGATCCCTATCAGGGCGATCATCGCCTCACCGAAGCTGATCTTGACATTGGGTCGGGTTCCGGCGAGCGAGGCGAAGCCCAGGATGCCGATCGCGGTGATGATCGCGACGAGGGCCGCCGCTTCCTTGGTGATGTGGGCTGACTGGATCAGGCCCCAGGCGAATGGGAGCACCAAAATGACGAGCAGGATGAGCGCAATGGCAGGGATGGTCAAAGCTCCACCAAGCCGGCTTCGGACGTCGGCCACCTCGCCTGCATCGACGGTGACCGGTACCGCGACCGCCTGGGTGATGGCGGCCGTGATCGCGCCGAGCGCGGCTCCACCAAGGAGCATCACTGCCAAGGTGGGAAGAACGGGCAGCTGCACCATGCCTTCGGCACCCTCCACTGGAGTCCCGAACCCTCCGGTGAGGAGAGCAGCGGCTCCGATGCCGAGGACGAGCCCGATCAAGGCCCCCAGCCAACCAGTCGACGAGGTGGAGTTCCTGAGTTGCATCCCGGGATTGGCCCAGGAGGCCGAAGCGCGGGAGAGGCCGGCCGTGATGGCGCCGAAGAGGATGCTGACCAGGGCGGCACCGATGATGACCGTGCGCGATGTCGTCTGAATCACAGGAGTGAACGGGCCTTCTCCGATCACGGTTGCGTTTTGAGCCCACCACGTGGTTGCGACCAGAAACCCGGTGAGACCGAGAACGGCCCCGGTCCAAGCGCCGACCCTGGTGGCGCTGCTGATGCGCTTGCTGATAGGAACCGGCTCGAGAGGGACTGATGGCTCCGGCTCCGGTTCAACGATGACCGCAACGGGTGCCGGGGTGATGGTGGTCGGAGTAGCAACCGGTTCGGGCACAGGGTCGGGATCGGTTGTTGTCTGAGCCACGGCTGGTTCGGGAGCCTGGGCGGGAGCGGCCGCTACGACCGGGGCACCTCCGGCCCATGCGGCGAGCACCTCGTCGATAGTGGTGCCATTGGCAGCAGCCCGGGCCGCGGCCGATCGTTTGATGAGGGCCTCGGGTGTGTTCAGGGCGGCAGCCACAGTCGGCAGCAGGTCGCTCACGGGTGGGGACACTAATGCCGGTCGAACATGCCGGCCGACTTCGGCCGAGGCCCAACCTCGCGCCGCACTGTGGCTGTCAGCTTGGCCCCGGCGATAGGTACCCTCACGCCGATGCTCGCCGCATTCACCTACCCGCCGATTCCGATCTGGGATCTGGGACCGATCAGCTTCTCGCTCCACGGTTTATTCGCTGCCCTGGGATTCGTCGCCGGGGCGTGGATCGCCACCCGGGAGATGGCGAAGCGCGGATTCGACACGGTCAAGTACCAGTCCTGTCTCACCTGGGGCCTGATCGGGGCACTACTCGGTGCCCGCTATTTCACAGCCCCGGCTCAGATCATGGACGGAACGCCGCTGCTCGAGGCGCTCAACCCGATCGCGGGAAACTTCTCGATCATGGGTGGGTTCCTCGGTGGCATTCTCGCCGGTGGCTGGCGAGCCCACAGGTTGAAGATGCCCCTTTGGGCGACATTGGACATGTCGGCGTTCGGGCTTGCTTTGGGCACCGTCGTGGGGAGAATCGGTGACCTCGCCATCGTCGAGCACCTAGGGAGGGCCACTACCGCCTGGTGGGGATACGGGATTCGTCCCGGCTATGACGTCGCACCCCAGCACGACGGTCTGGAATGCACCGAAGCGGCGGTTGGTGCCAACGGTTTCTGTGGCATCTATCACCATGTGGCCTTGTACGACATGATCGGGGCCGCCGTGCTCCTGTGGGTGCTCTTCTATGTGTACCGCCATTGGCGACTTCACTACGGCCAGCTCTTCTTCATCTGGGTGGCCTGGTACGGGTTCCAGCGGTTCTTGCTCGACGGCCTCCGTTTCGGCATGGGTGACGCCGTTGTCGGTGGCTTCACCTGGAACCAGCTCAGCGGATTCCTGGCCGGCCTCGGCGGTGTGGTGATGATCTGGTGGCTCGACCGCAAGGAGGAGTTCGTCACACCCGAGAACGACCGTCAGCTGATCGGCGCCTCCGCCTGACTTCTCAGACGCGGTTCTTTTCGTCTCGCCAGGCCAACCATTCCGTCACCGGCTCGAGGTCATAACCCGACCGGCCGTCGAAACCAAGAGTGATCAGGTTGGCTCCGGCCTCGACAAAGGCGTCTCCGGACTCGGGCTTGCGCGCATTTGCTCCGCAGGATCTCTCGATCTCCGACGGGTCCCTGCCCAATTCCCGGCACCAGGCGTCGAGGATCCCGTTCTTGTGCCGGATGATCTCCGCCTGGCCGAATCCATGCCAGATGTCGGCATGCTGGGCCGTGTAGCGCAGGGTCTTCTTCTCACCCCCGCCACCGATCATGACGGGGATCTTGCGGGTTGGCGCCGGATTGAGCTTGCTCCATCGGGCCTCGATCCGGGGAAGGGCAGACTTCAGGTCGGCAAGCCTGGAGCCGGCGGTGCCGAATTCGTATCCGTACTCGTCGTAGTCCCGCTCGAACCAACCGGCGCCGATTCCGAGGATGAAGCGCCCCTCCGAGATGTGATCGATGGTGCGGGCCATGTCGGCCAGAAGGTCGGGGTTGCGGTAGCTGTTGCAGGCGACCAAGGCGCCGATCTCAACTCGCTCGGTGATCTCTGCCCATGAGGCGAGCATGGTCCAGCATTCGAAGTGCTTGCCATCAGGGTCGCCGCTCAGTGGGTAGAAGTGATCCCAGTTGAGCACGAGGTCGGCGCCCATCTCCTCGGCTTGGACAACCGCAGCCCGGATTTCGGCGTACTCGGCGTGTTGCGGCTGGAGCTGGACGGCGATGCGGATGGGGCGGGCCAAGGGTTCTCTTCCGGTTGCAGGATTGCCTGACGGTACCGCGGCCGGTCAGATGCCGAAAAGTGTGTCCTCTATCAAGTGGTCGACGACCGCCGTCAGCGCCTCTGCTTCCTCCGCGCCGCCTTCGAGGGCCTGCCTGTAAACCGCGAGTTGGCGATGGGCGCTCGTTCCCTCTCGGACGATCGTCCTCATGTGCCTCATCTGGTCCACGACGTCGAACTCCACTGCGTCCTGCGCCGTCATCTCGATCGCCTCCTCGACCAGTTCGGAGAAGGGAATCAGCTCGCCACGGCCGAAGTCGATCAGGGAACCGTCGACACCGTAACGCTGGGCCCGCCACATGTTCTCCGAGATCAAGAAGGGCGAGTAGACCCTCCAACGCTGGTTGCGGCGGCGGAGCCGGAACATGAAGCCGAGCAGACAGAGGTAGAGGGCGGCCACCGACATGGCGTCGTCGAGTCTGGTGCACACGTCGCTGACCCTCATCTCGAGAGTCGGATAGCGGGAGGAGGGACGGATGTCCCACCACACTTTGGAGGCGTCCTCGATGATTCCCGCGTCGATGAGGATCTGCATGGTCCTCTGGTACTCAGCCCACGACTCGAACTCCTCGGGTGGGCCGGTGCGGGGGAGATTGCGGAAGATGATGAGCCGGTAGGCGAGCAGCCCGGTGTCGGTCCCTGCCCAGAAAGGTGACGAGGTGCTCAGGGCGAGGAGATGGGGAAGCATGTACCGGATCTGGTTCATCAGGTCGATTCGAAGGTGCTCGTCCTCGATGCCGACGTGCACATGCATCCCGCAGATCACGAGTTGTCGAGCCACCTGCTGATGGTCGGCAGCCAGCCGTTGATATCGAGGGTGCTCCGTCGTCATCTGCTCCGACCAGTTGGCGAAGGGGTGGGTTGAGGCGGCGATGATCGCTGCCCCGTATTCACTCACCACACCTGACAGGTC
>DATDJH010000233.1:0-11296 GCA_036520635.1 Acidimicrobiia bacterium | reverse complement strand
TCCATCCGGGTCTTCTTCCGATCCAACTCCTCGATGACGACTAGAGGCAGGACCACGTCGTGCTCATCGAAGCGGAGCGGGGATTGAGGGTCGGCGAGCAGGACACAGGTGTCGAGGACAAAGGTGTCGGCCACCTCGTAGGTCTCCTTCAGGGTCGTCGCCAGGAGGCATAGCTTTCCGTCCGAGGCGCGCAATTACAAGGATCGATTGGACCGGCTCACGCAATTGGGCCACAGAAGTCCGCATATGACACCTACCCGTCCCAATTACGAAGGGGTCACCCCCTACGACGGCCGACCCAGGTGAGAAAGTCGTCGACCGGGCGAGCGTTGACCACCCGATCCGTGGTGACCCACCCTCGTCGGGCGTACTCGACCCCGTAGCCCATCCGCACCAGGTCACCAACGTGATGCGAGTCGGTGTCGATAACAAAGTCCACGTCGCGGGCCATGGCCAGCCTGCTCACCTCGGCCGAGGCATCGAGTCGGTCGAGTGCGCCGTTGATCTCGAGCGCCACACCGGTGATGGCAAGTCCCTCGAGCACCGCGTCGATGTCGAGCTCCACCCCCGGACGTCGACCCACATACCGGCCGGAGAGATGGCCAATGGCGTTCACTGCCGGATCAGCGAGCGCGGTGAGGATGCGAGCTGTCTGCTCCGACTGAGACAGGTCGAAATGGGAATGAATCGAGGCGACGCAGTAGTCGAATTGGAGACGGAAGTCCGGGTCGTAATCGAGGTCGCCTTTGGGCCCGATGTTCAGCTCGCAGCCAAAGAGGATTCGCAGCTCGGGGTGCTCCTCCTGCAGGGCTCGCATCCGATCTCGGTGCGCCAACATCTCCTCGCGGCTGGACCCATTGATGGCCAGGTCCTCGCCGTGATCGGTGAAGGCGATGTATCGATACCCGTTGGCCACCGCGGCATCGATCATCTCCTCCACCGTTGAGCGCCCATCGCCGGAGCGGGTCGAGTGATAGTGGAGGTCACCCTGAATCTGATCTCGGGCGATCAGAGCCGGCAGACCGTCCCCCGCGGCCGCCTCGACCTCACCGGTCCCTTCCCTCAATGGCGGGGGCACGAACTGCATACCCAGCGACCTGTATATCTCCTCCTCGGTGGTGGAAGCGACCAGCCGCTCCTCCTCGAATAGCCCGTACTCACTAAGCAGCCACCCCCGTTCGATAGCTCGTTGGCGAAGGGAGATGTTGTGGGCCTTGGACCCGGTGAAATAGAGCAGGGCCGACCCCATCTGATCCTCGCTCACCAGCCGCACATCTACCTGCATCCCTTCGCGGGTGAGGAACGAAGTCTTGGTCTCGCCGGCCCCCAGGAACTCAGATGCCTCCGGCATCTCGAGAACGAACGCAGCCACCGAAGCCGGATCGTCGGTGATGACCACGATGTCGATGTCACCAACAGTCTCGGAGAAGCGCCGGATCGAGCCGCAGGGCACGGCAGCCGATACCGATGGCAGAGCTCCCAACCTCCCGGCAAGAGCCCGTGCCAGGGGCAGCGCCTCCACCAATGCAGTGCGCCGATCCTTGCCGTGGAGGCCGAGGCGTTCGATCGACCGACCGATCTTCTCCTCTGAGATCTTGCCCATGCCGGGGAGATCGCGCAGTCGTTCCTCTGCAATAGCGGCGCGGAGGCCATCGATGTCCTCTACCCCGAGCTCGCTGCGAAGCAGCTTGAGTGTCTTGGGGCCGAGACCCGGGATCTTGCTCAGCTCGACGAACGCGGGCGGGTACTTCTCCCTGAGGGTGTCCAACTTGGCGACCCGGCCGGTGCTCTCGAACTCGAGGATCTTGTCGGCAGTGGACGGCCCGATCCCGCTGATCGAGGTGAGTTGCTCCTTGTCCATCCCTGAGATCTCACCGGTATGGCCTTGAAGGCCATGGATGGCGTTTTCGTAGGCCCGGACCCGGAACGCTTGCGGGCTTCCCTCGTCCAGGGCTGTGAGCTTGGCCAGTTCGGCAAGCATCCGGAGATGGTCGAGACGACTGGCCATATCCCGAGACTATCGGTCTGCAGGATCCTCAACGAGGACAGCCACGGTGGCGCCGGTGACCCGCATCAGATCACCGGGTTCGACCTCGAGCTGAAGCCCGCGCACTCCGCCTGACACAGCAATCGTGGGGTGGCTGAGCGCTGAGGAGTCGAGGTACATGTCGAGAGCCCGCTTCTGGCCGAAGGGACTGATTCCGCCCGTCACATATCCCGTCGCCCGCTCCGCATCGGCCGGTGACATCATGTCGGCCCGCTTGTTGCCTGTTGCCCGAGCAAGCATGCGAGTCGAGAGTCGGGTGGTAACCGGGACCACCGCAACCACCGGCGACCCGGCGACCTCAGCCATCAGTGTCTTGAACACCCGGCCGGCGGGAAGGCCGATCGCGGCGGCCACCGCCTCCCCGTAACCCTCACCGACCTTCTCGGTCACCGTGTACTCGTGAATGGTGTAGGTCACCCCGGCACGATCCAGAGTGTCGGTTGCCCGGGTTGTCCTCGTCGCCATGGCCGGCATTGTCCCACTATCCGCCAAGCCACAACCCCGGATCGAACTCCGAGCGCGCCGATGCCCGCACCGTGACCTGGCCGAATATTGGAACCTCGACCGGCAGGGCCGTGGTCACGGTCACGGTCCTCGGGCGAATCGAGAGGTCGATAGGGCAGCGGCAGGCCGCCAATCTCGCCCCGTTTCGTCGCGCATACTCCCCAGCCAGAGCCATCGGAGACCCGGTCCCTGCAGGCGGATATGTCGCAACCGCCGAAGCGAGCGCAGCGGCCTCCGCCGCGGTGTGCGCCTGCTCTCGCGCTGCGAGGAGGGAACCGACCGAGGTGGCGGCCACACCGACAACGGCGATAACCGCCACCCACCCGATGACGAGAACCGTCATCCCCCCTCGATCGGCCATCACCTCTCGGTGCGCATCGTCGCCGTCACCGTTAGATCCACCCCCATGTCCGCCGGGAACGGCGCTCCCAGCAGGTGTCGGAGCCGCACCGTCACCCGAGCGGGAACCCCCACCCGGTCTGGCCGCTCCACCGAGATCCGGGCTCGATCCCTGTCCTCCGGGGAAAGCGCTGCCATGACGGAGGCGACAGCGCGGGACGGATCGGGCGTGGTCGCCGCAACCCTGGCCCCGTCCCTCGCCGCGGCCTGCAGTTCGAGCCGAGCCTCGGCGATCCGCATCACCTGGACCGAAGCCACCGCAACCAGCACCACCAGAGGCAAGACCAGAAAGAATTCCACGGTCGCCTGACCTCTCTCGGTCAGAACCTGCCGACGACCCATTCGATCACTTTGCCGAAAAGACCACCGAGCAGACCGCCGCCGCTACCCGATTGAAGCCACTTCAAAGCCACAATCGCCAGGGCAGTCGCGGCCAGGATCACCAGGAAGTACTCGACTGTCCCCTGCCCTCTCTCGTCTCCCCTGGCGAGCACCCATGTCCAAATACGAGCCATCGGCTCTCCTTCCAATCCGGTGACCGACCGGTACGGGGAGAAGTGCGGATTTCAAGAGAACGGCCCCGAGATCTCGGAGAAGAGCCGAAGAAGTGAGGGGGCGTAGAGAAGCAAGACCAGTCCGGGGAGCACGAAGAGGGTGATCGGGATGATCAACCGAATCGGAAGCGACCTCGCCCGTTCCAATCGCCGGGATCTCTCGGCGGCGATGTCGGCGTCGAGCATGGCGCGCACCGCATCGGCCACCGCCGAGCCGGATTTCTGGGCACGCGCCAACTGGGCGACCAACCTGCGGACCTCCCCTCGACACTCATCGACCGTTGAGGTGAGACCCTTCACCGTCGCCACTCGCGCCGCAAGATTGAGTTGGTGGTGAGTCGGGAAAACCAGGGCTGCCTGCTGCAACGCCGCCAACGTGGATCTTCCCGCTCGCAACTCCACCAGCAATACCAACAGAACAGGCCGAATCGGAGGCGAGCCCGGCCTCCGCCTCCGCATTGAATGCATCTTGGCCGCGGTCGCCAGCGCCAGCGCGAGACCCGGCCCGCCCACAACCAGGCCAGCCGATCCGAGCACGATGGGAATCATTTAGACCGCCTCAGGATCGCTCCCGCCACCAAGAGGCCACCGATCACCAAGGACAGGCCGATCAGGGCAGAAATGCGCTGTGGCGAGCTCTCGAGGTATCCCCCGAGGCGATTGTTCAGGGTGGCCGAGCCGATGGCGGCCAGAGGGACCAGCAGGAGGACGACAGCCGTGGCCCGGGCCGGGGCTGTCGCGGTGGCAATCTCATGAGCCACTTCGACCTGCGCCAGCGCCAGGACCCCCATCTCGTCGAAAAGCGCCGCGGCTGGCGACCCGAGGCGAGACAGACGTTCGATCACTGCTCCCAGTTCGAGGCCGATCTCGGCGAATTCCTCCTCGGCACGACGGCCGATCTCGACGAACGGAGCCCCGTCGCGACTCATTCTTTCGAGAATCGGGGCGTCGACCGATGCGGCGGCCCGCTCCAAGGCGAATCTCAGCGAAGACCCCGATCTCAGCTCGCCGGCTACCGCCTCACAGAAGGTCGCCGCTCGTGTCGAGACCCGGGGGCGCGCCCGCCAGGCATGAACGCCAAGGAGGCCGGCAAAGGGCACTGGCGCGATCACAACCAACAGCAGCAACAGCGTGCGTTGCCGATCGAGGCCGTGGATCACGCCCCACCCGATGAGGAGCGCCGGGATCACGAGCAGTCCTCGATCTCGCCATCGAGGCCGACCCTCGCCACTGTCTGGATCTGTCGCTCGGCGCCAACGCGCTCGATCTGGACCAGATAGTCCACCGCAGCATGTAGTTGGCGACGCACCGACGCCTCAGAGGTGTCGCCGGCGCTGAGAGCCAGGGTCTCGAGGCGCCACAGGGCCTCCTGCGGCGAATTGGCGTGAACAGTCGAGAGCGATCCACGATGTCCGGTGTTGAGGGCCCACACCAAGTCCAAGGCCTCGGGGCCGCGAACCTCGCCAACGATGATGCGATCGGGACGCAGCCGCAGGGCCGATTTCAAGAGGGAGCGAATGGTGATCTCGCCTGCCCCCTCAGCATTGGCCGGATGAGCCTCGAGCCGGATCACATGGCCCGGCAGTTGCAATTCGGCAGCATCCTCGATGGTCACCACCCGCTCGGTCGGCGGAATCAGGGAGCCGAGGAGATTGAGGAGGGTCGTCTTTCCGGCACCGGTGCCACCGGAAACGATGATGGTCTCCCTGGAACGGACCGCTTCCTCGAGCACCTCGGCCTGTGACGGAGTTGCGGTTCCCAACGAAACAAGTGCCTCAAATGTCGGCACCACCTGAGTGAATCGTCTGATGGCGACGACCGGGTGACCCACCGAGGCTGGTGGCGCCACCGCGTGCAACCGGCTTCCGTCGGCAAGCCGAGCATCGACCATGGGAGAGGACCGATCGATTCTCAGCCCCAGAGGGGCGATGACACGCTCCACTGCCGCAAGCAATGAGTCATCGCTGTCGAAACGAGCGTCGACCCGGATGAGGTGGCCCGCCCGGTCGACCCACACCTCTTCGGGGCCGTTCACCAATACGTCGGTGACGTCGGGGTCGCGGAGCAGTTCCTCCAATGGGCCGAGACCGAGCACCCGATCGACGACAGCTTCTGTCAGTTGGGCGGCGCGGTCGGGGGCGGCAAGCCGCAGCCTTCGCTCCGCCTCGACTACCACATCACCCCTGCGCATCGGGACCGAGCCGGAGGCGATCTGGCCGGCCACTTGATCGATCACGCCCACGGCATCGCCCAGACCTTGGCCCAGACCCTGAGCCAGCGACCCCGGGTCGGCAACCGACCCAACATCAGGTTATGGGCAGTCCTCGACCCCAGCCTGGGCAGGACCGGGCCCGGCCCTGGGGGGCGGACCCCGCCGTTCATCGCCTGCCACACGGCAGGAATGACATCGGTCGGCGCCAGCATTCCGGGCAGGAGAGGTCGGAGTGGAACCTTGGGGCCAGGCCAGTTCTCGGCGGAGCATCGCACCACGAGAGCAGGCCAGTTCATTGCCAACCTTTCGATGATTGGCAGCGCTTGTGCCGGGTCGATCGGCCCTGCGGAGATCACCGCCACTCCGGATCGGGCGGGGCTCAACTCATCGAGCGAGGGCCCGTCCACGAGGAGATCGGCGATGGTGCGGCTGGTTCCCACCCTCCAACTCTCCGCCAGGTCGACCACGAGTGCGGTGCCTGCCGAAGCCGCAAGCCCGAGTGCGCCAATCAGCGAAAGCACCGGATCGGGCGACTCGATGCCGAGGACGCCCCGTCTCCCCACCCCCTCCATGCACCCGAACCTATAGGCCCGATCAGGGCGTCACAAGACCCCTGTCGTGGGGTGGATCACCTGCCACACGAAGCCGGCGGCAGCGACCGCTTCGACCAATGATTGCGGATCGCTCACCTCGTCCTGGAGCACAAGAAGCACTTCGTGCTCAAGGCGAAATCCCTGGATCGACCACAGATCGTCTCGGTCCAACGAGTCGAGAACCAGGTCATCGACGACCACCTTGACCGCATCCGTAACCGGGACCACGAATAGGACCGCGGGGCCCTCGACATTCAATTCGCCCCGGTCGACCAGGGCCCCGGCGTGGTCGATGTCGAGGTGGTCCTTGCCGCCTTCTGTCAGCTTCCGAAGCGCCCTGATATCGATCACCTGACCAAAGTACCCTCGACGCCGATGTCGGGACGGGCGATGATCATCGTGGCCGGGGGGACTAGTTCCCGTTTCGGTGGCGACAAGCTGATGGCGCAAATCGCGGGACAGCCACTGCTGGCACACACTGTTGCCGCGGTGGCGCCGCTCGTCGACGTCTGCGTCCTCGTCTGTCGTGAGGAGCATGCGACCGAGATGAGCAAGGTGGCACCGAATTTGATCCTGGTCCGGGGCGGCGTCACCCGGACCCGAAGCGAGCTGGCAGGTTTGGGAGCGGTTCCTGACTCGATCGACATCATCGGGATCCACGATGGGGCGAGGCCATTGGCCTCAAAGAGTCTGGTGAACCGGTTGTTCGAGGTCGCGGCCGAAACCGGTGGAGCGGTGCCGGTGTTGGCGACATCGAATCCCCTGGTTCGACGTTCAGATCTCCGGCCCGTCTCTGACACTGCCATCGCCCAGACGCCTCAGGTGTTCCTTGGCCCCGAGCTGCAGAGTGCCTATCGGGCAGCGGCGGCAGCCGGATTCGAAGGGCACGACACCGCAGCCGTGGTGAAGGAATTCAGCGAGTTGACGATCGTGGCCGTGCCCGGCGAGACCGGGAACATCAAAGTGACCTATCCAGCCGACCTCGACGCGGTCAGGGCAGTTCTAGAGCCGTCTCGTAGCGAACTTCGGTGATCTCGGTCCCCCCGATCGTTTCCAGGCGAATCGGCTTTCCCTTGACCCATCCCAGTCGCTCGTAGAAGGCCCGGGCGGGCTCGTTCCTGTCCAGAACCCAAAGCATGGCGCGCTCAAAGCCATCCGCAGCGAGATGAGCTTCACCAGCCTCCAAGAGGGCTCGTCCCATGCCCTGTCCCCAATGTTGTGGATGCACGTAAATCGCGAAAACCTCCCCCCAGCCTTCGTCATCGCCTTCTCCGATCAGGCAAAAGCCGGCGATGGCGTCCGGGCCATCAAAAACGTAGGTGACCCGCTGACCGCGGAGGAGCAGCGCTTCCCACCATCCTGTGCGGACGTCCAGATCCAACGAACCAAGGAAATCACCGGTGAACACCCCTCGATACGCCACCTGCCAGGCGGCAATGTGGACTCCGGCGATTCCCCCGGCGTCGGCTGGCAACGCAATTCTCACCATGCCGCCAACCTAAACTAGTTGACAATTGGTCGGGAATTGTCGACCATACGGGAATGACCGACCTTTCATCGCCGGACTACGAGCTGGACGAGACCCTCGACTTCCAGAGCGCCGAGCAGTTTCGTGCACTTTTCGAAGAAACCAGGCTCCGGATCGTCGAATTGCTCCTGGAGCGAGCTGCGACTGTGACCGAGCTCGCCGCCGTGCTGGACAAGCCGAAGGGGACTGTTGGCCACCATGTGGGCGTCCTGGAGCATGCGGGCCTGATCCAGGTGGTTAGGACCAAGAAGGTCAGGGCTATCGAAGCGAAGTACTACGGGCGAACTGCCCGGACGTATCTCCTCACACCGCAAGTCGATGTCGATCTCCACGTTGCCCCCGACTACTTCCTGACGTCGGCAGCAGCCGAGTTCGCAAAGGCCTCCCACGGTGAAGAGGAAATGATTCACAACACCATGATCAGCACCCTGCGCTATGCCCGCATCCCCGCTGATCGCGCCCGAGAGTGGGGACTCCGACTCGGCGAGCTGGCTCAGGAATTCGTGAGCGAAGAGAGAGGTGGAGACACTACGTTCGGCCTGCTCGTCGCCCTCTACCCCACCGACCGTCCCCATCTCCCCGATCTCATGGACGAGAAATGACCACGCCCCTCGGTCGCAGTTACTGGAAGTTGTGGACCGCCTCTGTCATATCCAATTTCGGAGACGGAGTGTCCTTCATCGCCTATCCCTGGCTGGCGTCGGCGGTAACCCGCGATCCGGTGCAGATCTCCCTGGTAGCGGTCGCCACTCGCCTCCCCTGGCTCATCTTCACCCTTCCCGCTGGCGTGATCACCGATCGGGTGGACCGGCGGCGACTGGTGGCATGGATGGATGTGGTCCGGTTCCTGCTGACGCTCGGTGTGGCTTTCATTGTGCTCGGTGTCCAGGACCAGCTGGCATCACCAGACGCGATCGCGGCTGGGACCGCGGCACTCCCCGATAGCGCGACTCTGCTCTTGGTGATGATCTATGCCGCCTCGCTCCTTCTCGGCTTCGCCGAAGTGCTCCGCGACAACTCGGCACAGACACTGATGCCGGCAATCGTCGTCGACGAGAACCTGGAGAAGGCCAACGGCCGGCTGTGGGGCGCCGAGCAGGTCATGAACTCCTTCGTGGGACCACCCGTTGGTGGCTTCCTCCTCGCTATCGGTTTTGCGCTTCCGTTCTTCGTCGATGCCGGGACGTTCGGGGTTGCCGCGGCCCTGGTCTTCATGATCGGTGGCGAGTTCCGGGCCAAGAAGAGCCCTTCCCAGACCCAGGTCAAGCCTTCGTTCAAGGCGGAAATGAAGGAAGGCGTGCGCTGGCTGTGGCATCACCCGCTCTTCCGCCCTATGGCCATTTCCCTAGGGGTGCTGAACGCGATGTCGAGCCTGGCCTTCGCCACCTTCGTGTTGTTTGCCCAGGAGATTCTCGAGCTCGATGCCGCCGGGTTCGGCATCCTGATGACGGCAGGAGCCGCAGGCGCTGTGATCGGGTCCTTCATCGCCGCCTGGGTTTCCAAGAAGATCGGTCAGGGGCCTTCCCTGTTTGTCACCCTCGCCGGCGGCGCCATCACCTTCCTGGTCATAGGCCTCACCTCATCAGGTCTCGTGCTGTGGACGATGGTGGCGTTGATGACTCTGACTTCGGTGTTGTGGAATGTGATCACGGTGTCATTGCGCCAGTCGCTGATCCCTGACCACCTGCTGGGGAGGGTCAACTCGGTGTATCGCTTCTTCGGATGGGGGATGATGCCCATCGGCTCGGTCCTCGGCGGTTTGATCGTGGTGCTCGCCGAGCCTTTGGTCGGACGGGAATGGGCTCTGCGGTGGCCCTTCATCATCGGGGCGCTGGTCCACGTGGCCCTCTTCTTCTACGCGGTGCCCAACCTCAACAGTCGTCGCATCGAAGAGGCCCGCGCCATGGCGAAGACTCAGGAGTCAGGCGTGGAGTCGGTCGGGGACTGATCCTCAGCTGCCGGCTCGTCATCTGCTGAAGTGTCCGGGTCAGGGTCAACCACGGCTTCGCGGTCATCCCTGCCACCGAGGACCCAAAAAGCCAGGGCTGCCAGAGACGCCGCTCCGAAGGCCACGGCGAGCCAGCCCCACCCCTGCGTGGCGTCGCTGACCCCCTCCTCGGTGGTGCTGGTGATCTCTTGACCGACGTCACCAATGTCGGCGCCTAGATCGGTCAGGGACACGGCTTGGGACTGGACCGAGGGCTCGCCGAGAGTCTCGAAGAGAACCTGATAGTTCGCTGGCTTCAGCTCGGTGACGATCCCGAAAACTCCGTCTCCCCTCGAAACCAGGGGAAGGGTCACCGGATCCTCGTCTGAAAGGGCAAAGTGGACCACCACGGCATCGGCCGAGCTCTGGACTTCTACCCGGACCTCGATCTCCATCGACTCATCGTTGATCGAGAGGACCTCGGCACTGGCGTTCCCGAAGCCTCCACCCAGGTTCACCGAGGCGAGGAGGGCAACAGCAAGAATCCGCGACATCGACCCCGATGGTACGACTTCGACCCCGCTTCCATTCGACAGCCGTGCTCAGTGCTGCCACTGGCCTCTCGAAATGAGGAGGTCGCGGAGCAGATCGGGACGGTCGGAGATGATCCCGTCGACTCCCATGTCGAGGTAGGACTCCATCTCGGCCGGGTCGTTCACGGTCCACACGTGGACCTGCAGGCCGTTGTTGTGCGCGGTGTCCACCAACCTCTTGTCGACCACCTTGATCCCGCGGACTTGGGTCGGCAGCTGCAATGCGCTGGCTTGCCCACCGGCGCCCCGGCCCACCCGCGAAGTGAGCAGCCACATCCGGCTGAGCATCGGCCCGGACGAGGTGGCAACCCTGCCCCCGGTGGCGCTGCGGAACTCATCCAGGCGCTGGTCCGAGAAGGAACCGACGATCAGTCGATCGTGAAGTGACAGCCTCTCGATCAGCGCGGCCAAGAGATCGACCTGGCCCTCGCCTTTCAAGTCGACCACAAACGAAGCATCCGGCAGCCTGGTGACAGCTTCCTCGAGACTGGGCACTGACACCCCGGCCCCCCGAAACGGGTAGCCGCCGGCGGCGTTGTGGCGAAACCCGGCGTCCAGCCCTGCCAATTCCTCGAATCTGAAACCGCTAACGGGGCCCGTGCCTTCGGTAGTTCGGTCGACCGTGTCGTCGTGGATGCAGACCAGCACCCCGTCGGCGGTCACGTGGAGATCGGTCTCGAGGAAGCGAAAACCAAGCGCAACTGCTTGCGAAAACGCCTCCATCGTGTTCTCCGGCCACAGCTCCCGGCTTCCCCGGTGGGCGATGGCGATGGGTGGGGCCCAGTGCGACGGGATCATTTGTCGGCCAAAATAATGGCCCCCGCCAGAGGCGGGGCCCACCAAATTCCCGGTTGAACGGCTCTCAGACGGCCACGCGGTCCTTGAGACCCTTGGACGCAGCGAAGTGCGCATACTTCTTCGCCGGAATGGTGATTGTTT
>DATDJH010000232.1:0-4447 GCA_036520635.1 Acidimicrobiia bacterium | reverse complement strand
TGACCGATGCCATGCTTCCGCCGCCCCCCGGCCCTCGCATTCTCATCTACCACCAGGTCGAAGCCGGGCTCGGCAGGTACATGGAGGTCCGACTCGAGGACTTCCGCTGCCAACTGGAGTGGCTCTTCGCCAACCGACAGGTGGTCGGCCTCGATGAGGCTTTGGTCAGATGGGGGCAGGCTGGCTCGGAGATATTCGTCGCCCTGACCTTCGACGACGGCTATCGGGACACCTACTCAACCGCATATCCCATTCTCCTCGACCGTGGCTTTCCGTTCACGCTCTACCTTGCCACCGAGTCGATCGAGTCCGGGGTCTCTTTAGGCCCTACCGAGAGGGCAGACCCCCTGACCTGGGATCAAGTAGGCACCATGCACGAGTCGGGCCTATTGACCAGCGGAGCCCACACCCATCGCCACGCCGATGTGCGCCAACTCTCGGCCCAAGAGGTCGAGGAGGAGTTGGGTCTCAGCGACGACCTGATCGAGCAGAGGTTGGGCGTCAGGCCGGCGCATTTCGCCTATCCCTGGGGCTTCTGGTCACCGACGGCCGACGGGCCGGTGAGAGAGCGCTACTCGTCGGCTGCCGTTGCAGGCTCGGGTCGTGCAAAGAGGGAATTGCAACCTCATCGCCTGGCCCGATACCCGGTCCAGCTCTCGGATGGCTTTCGCTTCTTCAGAGGCCGGTTGCGCGGCGGACTCCGCCTCGAGGAGGTCATTCGACGCCGGGTGAATGCCTATACCGGCCCCTGATGCCGGCTAGCCGGTCATCTCCCGGAAGGTGACATTGCGATTGCGCAGGTCCTCGTAAGACCCCTCGTCGACGATTTCACCATCTGCGAGAAGGATGATCCGGTCACAGCTCTTGACCGTGGTCAGACGGTGAGCGACGGTGATGATGGTGTGAGTTCCCTTGAGATCTTCCAACGCCCGCAGCAGGGCAGCCTCGGTGAGATTGTCCAGCGAGGCCGTTCCTTCATCGAAGATCAGGACCTCCGGCTTCCGGTAGAGAGCGCGTGCAATGGCAACTCTCTGGCGCTGCCCACCGGAGATTCGGACCCCTCGCTCGCCAACGACCGTGTCCAGGCCCTCGGGGAGGCTGTCGATGAATGACCGAAGCTGTGAGAGCTCGACGGCGTCATTCAATGCCTGATCATCGATGGCCGTGTCTTTGATTCCGTAGGCGATGTTGCGGCGCATCGTGTCGTCGAGAAGGAAGATGGACTGGGGCACCAGGCCTAGAGATGCCCGCCACGATCGAAGGTCGAGATGCAGGGGCTGACCGTCGACCTGGATCTCACCCGCGGTTGGGTGCAACAGGCCCAGGATCAAGTCGATGAGAGTCGACTTCCCCGCCCCGGTAGTGCCAACGATTCCGATCGACTCGCCACGATGGATGATCAAGTCGATCCCCTTTAGGACTTCGGAACCGGTCTCATAGTGGAACTCGACTCGGCTGAGCTGGATCCCCTCTTCGAACTTCAGGGGAACCGCGCCCTCGATCGGCATGGTGTCTGACTCGTTGTCGATCATCTCCAGGTTGGTGGCGACCGTCTGGACCGCTGCTCCGCCGTATCGAATCTGGTTGACGGACGACACGATGGCGGACATGGCCGGGATCATTCGCAACCCGGCATAGGCAAACAGTCCGAGCACCGGCAGGGAGGCACCAGCCACTCCGGTTTCAGCGCTCCCAAAGGCGACGAATCCGAGGATGAACACCACCAGGAGCGTCTCGATGACCAGGCTGGGTACCGATGACACCGTCGGGTACATGTACTTGGCTCGCGCCAGAAGCCTCCGGTTGTCACGGAACTCCTCCGCGAAAAAGCGCTCCCTTCCCAGGACTTTGATGTCGCGGATCCCGGCGAGGCTTTGCTGCAACGACGACAGGGTCTCCTTCACGGTGTGTTTGGTGATGTTGCCGAGACGATGCAGGACCGATGCCACGGCTCGCAGGGAGAGAAGGACCAGCGGCACCAGAAGCCCGATCGTGATCAGAGTCACGGTCGGAGCCGCTGCGACCAGGACTCCCAGGAGAAATATCAGCATCGCACCCTGTGTGATCAGGTTGGCGATGGGAGTCAGAAAGTTGGACACCACCTCGTCGGCCGCCCATGAGGCGTTTCTCATCAACTCTGAGCTGTTGTGAGAGATATGAAAGCTGTAGGGCATGGTGAGGTAGCCCTCGAAGAGCCGGTTGGAAAGCCGGGCGCCGGTGTTCTGGGCCACCCGGGCCTGGACATACGTCTTGGTCAGAGAAAGCCCTGCCTTCAACAAGAAGAAGATGGCAATCCCGATGGCAAGAAACCTCAGCTGGTCGGCTGGCGTCTCACCAGGGAGGATCTCGCTCACGTCGCCAATGATTGGGAGGTCGAACGATGTCGAAGCGTCTCCCATCATTGCGTCGACCAGGACGGCGATCAGGACCGCGGACACCGATTCTGCGGCTGCCACCACTAAGCCCAATGCTGCCACCGCCAGCCATTTGGACCGCTGGCCTCGGGGGATGATTGTCTGCAGCAGCTTCAGACTCTGACGGACACCCACTCGCATGGCATCAGGGTAGGTGACGGGATTGCCAATACCTATGCCGGTCTGCCCATGTAATGGTCTATGAGGCCTCAGTGGCGGCTGTCTTGCGGGCGCGAACCGACGGCAGCAGGCTCAACAACCAGTAGCCCCCCACAAATAGCACGATGACGGCAAGCAAGGCCAGGCCACCCGACTCCCAAAGGCCGATCACCCGCGAGGCGACCACCACCATCAGGGCGTGGATCAACACAGTGAGGGCTCGCTTGCGGCCAACGAGGGAGACCACCGGCGGGTTGTAGAGGGGGAGTACGGCGATCGCCCCTATGCAGGCCCAGCCACCCACGATGGAGGCCGAGCGCGCCTCACCCCCGGTGGCGACGACCCAGACCAAGAGCCCGGCCAGGGCAAAGGCTCCCGAGTAGCCGAGCCTGGCACGGATGGGTGGCAACGTCGCCACAGCAAGCGGTATCGATGCCCCGAGAAGCGCTCTCGCGGTCTCGGTCTCCGGCACCGTGGCCCAGATCCCGAAGGCGCTGATCGCAACCATGATCCCCAGCACGTCCTGGGGGAGTCGCTTGGCCCAAGCGGCGAGGGCGGCACCAATCAGGATCGTGACAATTGGCGCCAGGACCGCGCGCCAGCCGATGTCGGCGAAGCCACCTCTCAAGACCATGGTGATCGCCCCGGCTGCGATCAGGATCCAGCCGAAGGGAGCCCGAGCACTGCCACCCGGTGGTCGGGCCATCCAACCACCGACGGCTAGAGCGAACAGCGATGCCAGCAAGGACAGTCTCGACCCCACGGCGAGGCTCACGGCGAGAAAGGCCGCAACGGTGAGCGTGAGCCCCCATTCGAGCACCGGGCCTTCGTCGGTCCGAACGAAGTAGATCACGACCAGCCCGGTTAACCCGAGGAAGCCACCGACCAGGAAGTCGGTACGCGTCAGAAGGTCGAGAAAAGTCGAGAGGGAGTCCGACATCGGGTGGGATCGTAAGACTTGCTTCCCTCCTACCGGATCCATTCGGATCTGGCTTGGCGTGGCGTCACCGGCCGTGGACAGAGGTCCCACTACCCTCGGGCATGCGATAAATCCCCATTCGAAGGGCCAAATGAGGGTCTTGCACGTCATCGACAGCCTTGCGGCGTCCGGTGGTGCCGAGCAGGGTCTGGTGCGTGAGGTGACCAGGTTCTCCCCCGGCTCGGAGCAACGCGTCGTGACGCTGTATGACAGGATGGAGTTGGCGGACAAGCTCTCCGAACGGGAGATACCGGTGCAGACCATCGGGCTCAAGGAGGGGACCGGGTCACGATCCTGGCTCCGCGCCACGACCGGCGTCAGCCGGATTGCTCAGGAGTTCAAACCTGAGGTGATACAGACCAGCCTTTTCCTGGGCAACATCGTCGGGCAACTGGCGGGACGCAGGCGTGGGGTCCCCGTCGTCTCCAATCTGGTGCTGTCCGGCGACGTCGAGTCTTTGCGCGCCTATCAGCCTGGCGCCTCGACCCGGCGGGCCGGCTGGCTCCGCTCCATCGCTGGATGGGCTGCCCGGAGTGATCTCGTCCGCTTCAGAGCCCTGACCGAAGAGGTGAGGACCAGCAACGCAGTCTTGCTCGGGGTCGATCCGTCTCTTGTCACGGTCATCCCTCGAGGCGTGCCTCGTCCGCCCGAGGCGTCCCGAAGGTCTCCTGCCGAGCTGGGACTCGCCGAGGGGCCGTTGGCGGTCAATGTTGGCCGTCTGGCGCCACAAAAAGGGCAGGTTCTCCTGATCAAAGCTTTCGCTCAGGTCACCGAGCATGTGCCAGACGCTCGTTTGGCGATCGTCGGGCGTGATGGGGAGGCCAGTGATCAGGTGTCAGAGGCCATCGAGTCATTCGCGTTGAAAGGCTCGGTCACCCTGGTGGGACACACGTCG
>DATDJH010000231.1:0-6987 GCA_036520635.1 Acidimicrobiia bacterium | reverse complement strand
AGTGATCGCCTGGCACGAGGTAGCGGTCACCTTTGGTGGGCCTCCTGTGGTGGGCCCTCTCTCGCTTACAGTCGTCGACGGGGAGTGGCTTGCTTTGATCGGGCCCAACGGCGCCGGCAAGTCGACATTGCTCAAGGCCGCCGTTGGAATTGTCGAGCACAGCGGATCGGTCCAATTTGGTGGGCGAGCATCGAGAGCCGGCTTGGATGTCGCTTGGATGCCACAGCGGCCCTACCTGCCGGAAGAGATGTCGGTGACCGACTACGTGCTTCTGGGTCGAACTCCGCACCTCGGTCGATTCGGCACCGAGCGAGAAGCCGACCTCGACTCGGCGCAGCGCTCAATACAGCGGCTGGAACTGGGGGCACTCGCAGATCGCGCCCTGGCGACACTGTCCGGAGGAGAGGCACAACGCGCTGTCCTGGCCCGGGCGATCGCCCAGGAGGCGCCGGTGCTGCTTCTCGATGAGCCGACTTCCAACCTCGACATCGGCCACTCGCTGGACGTTCTCGAGATCGTTGACGACCTGAGGTTGAGCGATGGGCTCACTGTCGTCACCGCACTCCATGATCTCACCCTCGCTGGAAGGTTCGCCGGGCGGGTGGTGATGCTTGCGTCGGGGAAGGTCGTCGCCGATGGATCCCCGGATGACGTGCTGACCGAGGAGCTGCTTCGATCTCACTACGGTGCCGGTATTCGAGTGGTTGACAACGGGGAAGGCCCGACTGTGATACCCACCAGGAACCGGCGTGTCTGATCCGACGACGCCCCCCAGCGAGCCACCACCGGCGGCGACCGTGCGCGAGCCCTCCCTGGTCCTGGTGAACACCGGTGAGGGCAAAGGGAAATCCACTGCGGCCTTCGGCACTGCGATCCGCGCCGTGGCCAGGGGTTGGAGAGTGGGAGTGATCCAGTTCCTCAAATCGGGTGATTGGCACGTCGGTGAAGAGACGGTTGGGCGGCAACTCGGGATCGACTGGTGGGCGCTGGGCGACGGCTTCACCTGGGATTCGAAAGACATCGACGAGTCGGAAGCGATCGCACGCGAAGCATGGTCAGTCGCGAAGGAGAAGATCGACTCTGGCGAATATGACCTCGTGGTTCTCGACGAAATCACCTACCCGATCAACTGGGGTTGGATCGCACTGGACGCCGTCCTCGAGGTGATCGCGGCCCGGCCGGCGAATGTGAACGTGATCCTCACCGGACGTGATGCCCCCGACGAGTTGATCGAGTTGGCCGACACGGTGACCGAGATGGTCAAGGTGAAACACGCCTTCGACCGAGGAGTCATGGCGCGGCGCGGAATCGACTTCTAGCTCGGGTCAGTGAGATCAGAAGCCGGAAAGGCAAGCTCTATTGCCTTGTCCACCGTCAAGGCCTCCCCATCCATGGTGGAGCGGGCGAATCCAGAACCCAGGGCCGCCCGAACTGAGCCGACTCTCGACGAATAGTCCGGCTCGTCCGGAGGCGGCCAAATTCGGACCTGGCCTTCGCTGGCCATCCACTCGGCAAGTCCGAAAAGGCGAGCCGCTGTCTCGTTGTCGCCGAGTGTGTGGGCGGAGACCGCAAGCCCGGCAACTGCGATGGCTGCGCCTCGCTTGTCGCCGGCGGCATCGGCGAGTCTCAGGCTTTCCGCGAGGGCGGTCTTCGACCTCTCGATCTGCCCTTGTCGAAACGCGGTCTTGCCGACGTGATATAGGTACTCGGCGAGGGCGGCACGGGCGCCCGCGTGACCCTCGATTCGCACTGCCCGGTTCCGGTTGGTCTCGACGATCTCTTGAAGTTCCGCAGTCGATGGATTGCCCTGAATCATCGTCTTCAGCTCGAAGAGGTTGTTGGAAGCCTCTTCGGACAGGCTGAAACCCTCCAGGACCGACCTGTAGAGGTCAAGGGCATGGTCATGGTCACCCGCCAGCCAGGACATCGCTCCCAGTCCGGCGTCGGCGTGAGCCAGGCCCAGAGTGTCTCCTGCCTTCAGGAGGAGGCTTCGCCCGGAGCTATATCTGTCCTCGGCCTCGCTGTACCTGCCCTCGTCCCGCGCCAGGGCCCCGAGTCGAAGCAAGGACCAACCGATGTCGAGGGTGCCCATGCGGTCCAAGAAGACCTGATGGCTCTCCAGCATGTCCCTGCGCGCCCCAACGAGGTCCCCTCTCAGCCGGGCCATCGTCCCCTTCACAGCGAGGGACCATGCCACGCCCCAGGCCACGTCATGGGTGCGGCTCAGATCCAGGGCCTCGGTGATGAGGCGCTCGGCCTTATCCAGGTCATCCTCGAACCAGGCGAGGACCCCGAGGAGATAGACCTGTCTGGCTTCGCCCGGGCCATCACCCATCCTCCGGTAGAGGTCGAGACCATCGACCAGGGCGGTGGCGGCTCGTGCGAAATCGAGGCGCCTGATGGCTAAAAGCCCGGCACCGTTGAGCGCCCGAGCCACGACGCTGTCCGAGGCGCCTTCCCTCTTCGTCAGGGTCCGCTCGATCCACTCGGTGCCCTCGGAGACCTCGCGTTTGATGACCCAAAACCAGCGCAAGGCGCCGGCGAGGGCTATCGCGCTCTCGTAGTCGCCGGACCTGAACAGCCAGTCCAGGGCGTTGCGAAGGTTGTAGTGCTCCAGTTCCAGGTGATCGGCAGCATCGGTCTGCGCCGTTCCCAGAAGCTGCATGTCTGCTTGCTCGGCCAGGTCAGTGAAGAAGCGAGCGTGCCGGTCGAGCAACTCATCGTTGCGTCCCTCGGCGTCGAGTCGCATTTTCGCGTAGTGGGAGATCGGCTCGAGCATTCGATAGCGCTGGTTCTCGGCGCCGACTGCCATGACCAGGGATGTCTCGACGAGCCTTCCGAGCAGATTCATGACGAAGCTCCGGTCGACCAGATCGCCCGAACAAATCTGTTCGGCCGCTTCCAGGGTGAAGCCGCCCGAGAAGATCGACAGTCGTTTGAAAAGGAGCCGCTCGGCACCGGAGAGAAAGTCAAAGCTCCAGTCAAGAGTGGTCTCCAAGGTCTGTTGGTGGGGGGGCATGTCCCGAAGCGTCCCTGAGAGGAGGGCGAACTGCTGGTCGAGGCGCTGGACCAGTTGAGCAGCGGACAACACCTTGAGCCGGGCCGCAGCCAGTTCGATGGCGAGCGGGATTCCGTCGAGTCGGCGACAGACCTCGGCTACGAAGGTCGCGTTTTGGCCGTCGAGCACGAAACCGGGGGATACCAGGCGGGCCCGTTCGACGAAGAGGGCAACTGAGTCGAAGGTCGCGATCTCGGCAACGGATAGCGTGCCAGTCCCGGGAATCGGCAGCGGCCCGACATGCACCAGGTGCTCTTCCCTGATGGACAGAAGCTCGCGGCTCGTGGCGAGGATCTTTAGCTCGGTGGTGGCGCCGAGCAGGAAGTCGGACAGCTTCGCCACCGCATCGATCAGGTGCTCGCACCCATCGAGAATCAGCAGGGCGCGCGCCTTGCCCAATCTGGAGGCCAGGGTGTCAATCAAGGGCTGGTGAGGGCTCTCGGTGATGTGTAGCTGACGGGCGACGCTCGCAGCCAGCAGCGTTTCGTCTGCCACTCGCGAGACCTCGACGAACCAGACGCCGTCGGCGAAGGACTCTGCAAGGTCGGCCGAGACCTTCAGAGCCAAACTCGTCTTGCCGACGCCTCCGGGTCCGGTGATGGTGACGAGGCGACTCCGCTCTAGGGCCTCGGCGACCGCCGTCTGTTCTTCTATGCGGCCTATCAGTTGGAGGTCGCGCCTCGGAAGATTGCCCCTTGCTCCCGAGACCGTGCGTAACGCTGGGAATTCGGACTCGAGCCCTTCGATGATGAGCTGATAGAGGTGCTCCTCGTGGGTCAGGTCTTTGAGGCGGTGGTTGCCAAGGTTTTCGATCCGGACCCGTTCTGGCAGGGAGTACTCGGCGAGCCGGGTTGTGGTCTCCGACAGCAGAATCTGGCCGCCATGGCCGCTGTCACTGATCCGCGCTGCCCGGTGGACGTCGATCCCCACATAGTCGGATCCCCCGAGTCTGCCCTCGCCGGTGTGGATCCCGATCCGCACCCTGACCGGCCTGGGTGTAGCCCAGGGCTCAGCCGCCATGGATCGTTGAATGTCGACCGCACACCGCACCGCATCGACCGCTGACTGGAAGGCGAGAAAGAATCCGTCGCCCTCGCTCTTGACCATCAACCCTTGGTGCTCCTTGACGGCTGCGAGGACCAGATCGTTGTGACGCTCCAGGACCGTCGGGAAAGCATCGCCAAGGTCCTGGAGAAGACGCGTCGAACCCTCGATGTCAGTGAAGACGAAGCTGACGGTGCCGACCGGCAGGTCTCGGGAAGTCATGGTTGACCCCAAAGTAACAAGCCCTCAACCTGCCTCAGCCGGGGATTGCCAGCTGGATTTCGTGTGGCGAGTCGGGGGCAACGAGTCGAAGAAGGTGGGACGCCTCTAGCTGTACCTCGTCTGCGGTCTCCTTGGAGAGCCTTGCAAACGGGGTGATCGTGATAGTTGTGACCTGTTTTGTGGTTGCAATTTTCCAGCTGCCACGGAGAAACCCGTCGTGCAAGAGGTTGCCCGCCCATCCGGGTGGCCTGGCACCCGGCTCGATCACCCGCGACCGGTCGGCGTGACCCAGGAGGACATTGTCGTATTCGGGGAGGAACCGAACCGGTGCCGGAGTGTCCGGGTCCGGGCGTGGCGCCTCGGGGAGGTCGAACAGATCGCGTCCGCTTTCGTCTGTGAATACCCGGAGCCGAGGGCGAAGCCTCTCCACTACCTCGGCGAGACCGGTCACCCCGGACCAGACCCTGATGTCGCTGACCGATGCCGGGCCGAAGGCAGCCAGGTATCTGAGCACGAGTGACTCGATCGCGGACTTGGGCCCGGGCTTGGCTCCCAGCCAGTGCTGCACAGTGGTCCACTTGGCGGCGCCCTTCCCGCTCCAGAGGCCTCGGGGCGGCACTTGGACCAAGGGAAGGAGATAGGAGACTGCATAGGCCATCGAGGCCGGATCGCGTTCGGGCCACCTTTCTGCGAGGAGCTTGCCCAGCTGGGCCCGACCCATGGGTTCTGCTTCAAGCAGCTGGCGTCCGAGAGCGAGCAGCTGCTCGATGTCCATTCCGGCCGTATCCCTGGAGAATGAGGTCGAGCGAAAAGTTCGTCGGGAGACGGGTCTCACCGCGGCATCGAGACCTAGACAGTCGTTGGCGGTCACGAGATGGATGGTCGCTCGGAGGAAGGCGGTTCGCACCGCCTTGCGCTCTTCGATCAGTTTCGAGAGCGAGGCGGGGTCGAAGGGCTCGAGTCGTGCCCATAGGCCGTAATAGGGATCGAGCGGGTTCTGAGCCTGCATCCCCACCAGGTGCTCAATGGTTTCCGAAACGTCCTTCTCCACTCTCTCCAGCAGGAATTGCCGCCGCAGAGTTGCCCGACTCAGGGCTCGGGTGCTCAGTCTGTCCACGGGCTTGATGTTGGCAGGCCGGATGGTGTCGACAGCCCCCCTCGGCCGACCTCCGGTCGGACGGTCCCCCGCTCCGCAAGGGGACCAACATTTGCTAGCTCAGGGCACGGGCACCAGACCGATGTCCCCTTCGAGAATCACCGCCACTTCGCCGGGCTCGTCGTAGATCTCCCACTGCTCGAAGAAGGCGCTCGCCCCCTCACGGCTTTCCCAGTTGGCTACCGCGTAGAACGCCGATTCGTCGGAGGCGTACCAGGCCCGATGGAATCGACACCCATGCTCGACGGCGCTGGCCCGCATCTCGTCGGTGATCCTGTCCACCCTGTCTTGGTAGAGGTCGCGAGCGGTTCGGCCATCGGGGGTCGGGCAGGGAACAGAGAACAGGATCCACATCAGAGAGCCTCCTTGGAGCCAGGACCGTGAGGCTACCGAGAGGATCGCGGCCGTAGCCTGGAACCATGTCACGAGGTGCTCGGATTTGGCTTGTGGTTGGCGTCCTTGCTCTGGGCGGCGTCGCCTTCCTGGCCATCCGCGGAACCATCGAGCCGGCAAGCATCTGGCTGGACGGCGAGCCGGATCCGACATCGTCAGAGGTGGCGCTCCTCATTTCAGGCCATTGTGATGACAACCCGGTGAAGGTGATGTCGCATTCGGTCGAGGAAACCGCGGAGGCCGTGATCGTGGACTTGAAGGTTCGGGTCCCATTTCACCTTTTTGGTCATGCCGACCAATCATGCCCCGGCGAGCCGTATGTCCTGCACCTGGATGCGGCGGTGGGCGACCGTGAGATCCTGGGGATGAACCCCGACGGGTCGACGTGGCCGATACAGGTCAATCCTTACTGACGCGGCTGACCGGTGCCGTTGGGCCGATATCCTCGCCGCCCTAGGAGGAATCAAATGCGTATTGGCATCTTGACCGGTGGGGGAGACGTCCCCGGCCTCAACGCCTGCATCAAGGCGGTGGTGAATCGAGTCGTAAGTGAAGGCCACCAGGTGGTTGGGATCCGCCGCGGCTGGGGTGGTCTTGCCGAGACCAATCCCGACGATCCGCAGTCCGGAGAGGCGAATCTGGTCCCACTGGACCGGATGGCCGTTCGGACCATCGACCGCAGCGGGGGCACCTTTCTTCATAGCTCGCGCACCAACCCTGCCAAGGTGCGCACCGGAGAAGTGCCCTCTTTCCTCGCCGGCGATTACACCGGTGAAGGCCCTCACGACATCACGCCGCACGTTTTGCGTGTCCTCGAGACGCACAAGATCGATGTGCTGATCCCGATCGGTGGTGACGACACCCTCTCTTACGGGCTCCGTCTCCACGAGGAGGGAGTGCCGGTGATCGCCATCCCGAAGACGATGGACAACGACGTCCATGGCACCGATTACTGCATCGGGTTCTCCACTTCTGTGACCCGGGGCGTTCAGTTCATACACAGTCTTCGCACTGCGGCCGGCTCCCACGAGCGGATCGCGGTGGTGGAGCTGTTCGGGCGTTACAGCGGGGAGACGTCATTGATCACCGCGTACCTGTCCGGTGTCGATCGGGC
>DATDJH010000230.1:0-9903 GCA_036520635.1 Acidimicrobiia bacterium | reverse complement strand
GCAGCCGCCTCGGCGATGGCCTGGCTAGCCACCTCGGTCAGCTTGAGCTCGGTCTTCAACGCCTTGCCGGTCGCGATGTCGAAACTGCCGACCCCGTGCAGCTTCTCCACTTCGTCTTCGATAGCCGGCTGATAGCCACTGCCCTTCTCGGTAAGGACATGGATCACCACTGGACGGTCATAGGTCTTGGCGAGGTTCAGGGTCTCTTCGAGCAAGGCCTGGTCGTGGCCATCGATCCGACCGGTGTATTTGAGGTCGAGAGCGTCGAACACCGTCGAAGGCTCCAGGATCTGCTTGATCGCGTCTTTGAGACGCCCCGCCAACTCGTCAGCAGTCTCTCCCACGAGGGGGATTCCCCGAAGCATGCGCCCGAGAGTCCGCTTGGTCCGCTCGTAGCGAGGGTCGATGCGATAGTGGGCGAGGTTGGCGAGCGCGGCGATCCCACCCACTGTCGGGGCGTAGGAACGCCCATTGTCGTTGAGGACGATGATGAGTCGGGGCGGCCTGGCCACCGCGATGTGGTTCAGGGCCTCGTATGCCATCCCGCCGGTCAATGCGCCGTCTCCGACGACGGCAACCGTGTAGCCCGGATAGCCCGATAGGGCATGGCCCAGGGCGTAGGAGAGCGACGTCGAAGCGTGGCTGTTCTCGACGAAGTCGTGGGGTGACTCCTCACGGGACGGGTATCCAGACAGCCCGCCGGTGCGCCGGAGTTGATCGAATTCCTCTCGCCTCCCGGTCACCAGCTTGTGGACGTAGGCCTGATGCCCCACATCCCAGATGATCCGGTCGTTGGGAGAGTCGAACACCCGATGCAACGCCAAAGTGAGCTCGACGACGCCGAGGTTCGGTGAGAGATGGCCGCCGGTGGCCGAGACCTTGTCGATGATGAAGGCGCGGATCTCGTCGCTGAGCACCTGGAGTTGGTCCAGGCTCAACTCACGGAGGTCGGCCGGGCTGGAAATGGTTTCGAGAATCGACATGAGGAACCGGCGATTAGCCGGTGTCAGGCTAGCTCTGACCCGCCGTTGTCCCCATTGAGAGCGGGGAGACGCACGGTGAACACCGACCCTCTTCCCAATTCACTCTCCACGGCAACGGCGCCGCCATGACCCTCGACGACATGCTTCACGATGGCGAGACCGAGCCCGGTTCCCCCGGTCGATCGTGACCGAGCTGCGTCGACCCGATAGAACCGTTCGAACACTCGACCCAGATCCTTGGTCGGTATGCCCTCGCCGTTGTCGGAGATCCGGAGCACCACCTCATCATCGACGGTCTCCAGCGCCGCGCCCGCCGATCCCCCGGCTCCGGTGTAGCGAACCGCATTGTCGAGGAGGTTGCGCACGGCAATCGCGATGTCTCGGCGGCTGCCGGCGATCTGGGTCGGCGACAAGTCAAAAGTGAGATCGATGCCCTTCTCCTCGGCGGCTGGGCGAAGGCGCTCCACTTCCTCGCGAACCAAGAGGTCGAGGCTCATTGGCTCCATCTCCGGTTGATCCCTTTCCAGTCGGGACAAATCGAGGAGGTCAGCCACCAATCGGTCGAGTTGCCGGGCCGAGCGGTCGATCTGTTGGGCGAAACCGACCGAAGAATCGTCGTTCCGTCCAACCGCGATCTGGAGGGCTTCGGAAGAGGCGATGATCGCCGACACCGGTGTCTTCAACTCGTGTGACGCATTCGCCACGAAGTCGCGTCGTATCGAAGCCACCCGTTCGAGGTCGGTCACGTCGACCAGTACCAGCAGAATCCGCTGGTCCCCTGCGAAGGGAGTGGCAACGGCACGCAGGCGACGCACCGGCTTTCCATGCTCGACGACCCGCTCCACAGACTGCCGCCTCTCCCTGCACTCCCGCACCGCATTTTGGAAAGGAAAGGGCGTCAGACCGGAAAGACTGCTCGGAACCACGCCCAGGAGCTCCTGTGCCGAAGCATTGGAGTACTCGACCTCATCGTCTGCCGAGAACAGGACCGTCCCTTGGGGCAGGGCTCCGAGCACCATTTGCAGGGTTCCGATGGCATGCTCCGCCTGCGCCACCTGACCTCGCTGGCTCAGGGCCAGCTCGTGAGTCTGTTGGGTCAGGGCGGCGATGGGTGCGGCCATGCGACGGGCCACCAGCCCAATCACGACCAGTCCCAGGAGAGCGCCGAAGGCGAGGATGATCAGGGTCGAGTCGCCCTGCTCCCCCGATCGGAAGAGAAGCCATCCGATCACACCGAGCAGAATCAGATAAGCCAGGGCGTAGGAAACGAACAAACGAACTGCGAAGGATGTCCTGCCCGGAGCTGAGCCGCTACTCATCCACGAATTTGTAGCCGAGCCCGCGCACCGTGAGGATGTGGGTTGGCCCAGCTGGATCGGGTTCTAGCTTCTGGCGCAGTCTCTTGATATGAACGTCCAGGGTCTTGGTGTCCCCGAAATAGGCAGGGCCCCACACCTCGTCGATCAGGGTATGACGGGCGGCCAGGCGGTTCTTGCGCCGCATCAACGACTCGAGGAGCTCGAACTCCTTGGGTCGCAGGTCAACCGCATCACCATTCAATCGTGCCTGGTGCGCGTCGATGTCGAGCTCGATCGCACCGCCCCGGAGAACCTCGTTCGACTCTGATAGCGCCCCACTCTTGGTGGCCCGCCGAAGCTGGGCGCGAACCCGAGCGATGAGCTCCCGCATCGAGAAGGGCTTGGTCATGTAGTCATCGGCCCCTAGTTCCAGACCGGCAACCTTGTCCGACTCGGCGTCCTTGGCGGTGAGCATGATTATCGGGACGTCGGACGACGAGCGGATCTGCCGGCAGACATCGAGCCCCGACATCCCGGGAAGCATCAGGTCGAGCAGGACCAGGTCGGGTTGGTTGACTCTCGCCGACTCGAGCCCGCCGACTCCGGACTCGGCCACGAACACATCGAAACCCTCACTGTCGAGCGCGTACCGGACTGAGTCGACCAACCCCGGCTCGTCCTCAACAAGGAGTATTCGGGGCCGCCGAATGTCAGGTATGGCTGTCATCAACAGACCTGACCGCGACCTTGACGAACTCGGCCCGCTCACCGGTGATCAAGTAAGCCGTCTGCTCTGCGAAGTCAACCGCCTGGTCGCCGATGCGCTCCAGCGCCCGGGCCACCATCAGGATCTTGCTCGCCCACTCGAGCATTGGAGGGTTGTTTCCCACGACGAGGATCTCCTTGTACATATTGGCGTTGAGGCGGTCCACAGGCTGATCCATGGCGGGCAGGAGCCTGGCCTCGCCGAGGTCCTTGCGGATATATGCCTCGATCGCGGTGCGGATCATCGGCCGCACCAGGTCGCCCATCTCACGAATCTGCTCGACCATTCGTTCCACTCTGGGTAAGCCTTCGGTGAGCCTGGTCACCTTGGCGATGTTGACGCCTTGGTCGCCCATCCGCTCGAAGGTTTGGTTGAGCTGGAGGAGAACCGTCATCTTGCGCAGGTCAGGGCCGAGTGGCTGGAACCGGGCCATGAGATTGGTCCACTGACTGTGGACGTCGAGATAGGTCCGATCGATGTCATCGTCGAGCAAGATCACCTGGGCGGCGAGAGCGACGTCGCTGGTACAGACAGCATCCACGGCCATGGCCACCATTTGCTCCGCGCGGTCAACCATGCCCAGCACACTCTGCTCTAACGCATCAAGACCCTGATGAAAGTGAAGATTGGTGTCTGTGGCTTCAGTCATCCGAATCTCCCCGTTATGTAGTCCTCGGTCTGTTTCTGGGTCGGAGAGGTGAAGATCTGCTCAGTCTGGCTGAATTCGACGAGGTAACCAGTCCGCTGGCCGACTTCGTCGACGTTGACCGAGAAGAAGGCGGTCTGATCCGACACCCGAGCAGCCTGTTGCATGTTGTGGGTGACGATCACGATCGTGTAGTCCTTCTTCAGGTCGAGCATGAGCTCCTCGATCTTGAGGGTGGCAATCGGATCCAGCGACGAGCAGGGTTCGTCCATGAGTACCACATCCGGGCTGGTGGCGATGGCCCGAGCAATGCACAGCCGCTGCTGCTGACCACCGGACAGGGCCATTCCCGACTCTTTGAGCTTGTCCTTGACTTCCTCCCATAGAGCAGCCTTGGTCAGAGCCTCCTCGACCAAATCGTCATAGTTGCCCTTCCAACCAGCGATTTTGGGGCCATAGATTATGTTCTCGTAGATGCTCTTCGGGAAGGGGTTTGGCTTCTGGAACACCATCCCGATGCGTCGCCGAACTTCGACCGGATCGACCCTCTCCCCGTAGAGATCGACGCCGTGATACTCGACCTTCCCCTCCACCCGGGCTGTCTCGATCAGGTCATTCATCCGGTTGAAACAGCGCAAGACAGTCGACTTGCCGCAACCCGAAGGCCCGATCAGGGCTGTGATCTGGTTCTGGCGGATGTCTAAATCGACATCACGCACCGCCCGGAAGGAGCCGTAGTAAACGGTCAACCCTTCGACATCGAAGATCAACGGCCGTTGTTCACGTGGGATGGAGTCGGCATCTGCCGCTTTGGCCAACGCGGCATGTTCGGCTAGAGCGGTCTCGGCCGACTCGAGGCTGGTGGTATCGGTTTGCGTGGTCAACCCGTCGCCTTCCTGGTTGGTCATCGGTATCTCCGCTCGTAGCGATCACGCATGATGACTGCCACTGCATTCACCGTGAGCAGCATCACCAAAAGGACGACGATGGCGGCCGCGGTCAAGGCGACGAACGCCTCCTGCGGCTGGCGAGCGAAGTTGAAAATCGTGATCGGCAACGCGGTATAAGGCTGGTTGGTCACCAGGTCGACGAACGAAGCATCGCTGGCGACACTGAAGTAAAGCGACAGTTGGGCACCGGCTAGCAGCAGGGCTGCCGACTCCCCGAAGGCACGGGCAATGGTCAAGACCGACCCGGTGAGGATGGCTGGAAACGCCACCGGAAGCACGTGATGTCGGATGGTCTCCCAACGAGTCGCCCCAACCGCGAGGGAAGCTTCACGCAACCCCGAGGGGACGGCTCGGAGTGCTTCTGAGGCGGTGATGATCATGATCGGAAGCACCAGCACCGCCAGGGTCAGGCCCCCGGCGATGACGTTTCGACCGCCGATCCCGCCTTCCATCCCGAAGAAACCACCCATCACGATGTTCACGAAAAGAAAGAGACCGAGGATCCCGTAAACGATCGAGGGCACGCCGGCCAGATTGCGAATGTTGGCGCCAATGATCCTGGTGACCCGGTTGTCGGAAGCGTATTCCTCGAGGTAGACCGCCGCCGCAACCCCGACCGGGAAGGCGATGGCGATCACGAAACCGGTTAGGGCCAGCGAACCCATGATCCCCTGCCAGATCCCCGACGTCTCCGGGGCGGGTGATAACGAGGACGTCACGAACGAGAGACCCCTGGCTTGGAACACAGGCATCGCAGTCGAAATGGTGTCGACGAGAAGAGTGATCAGGATCACCACCGAGGTGAGCAGGGAGAAAAGGAGCGTGAATGCCACCAAGGCATTGACCGGGCTGAATCGTCGACCCTCGATGGAAGCACGAACCATCTCGGTCGTTTTCAGGGCTCGGGCGTCGGCGGTCAACTCAATACCTCTGCCTGAAGCGGCGGACCATGCGCCCGCTGATGACGTTGAGCCCAAGGGTGAGCAGGAATAGAACCAGCCCGACAAAGAACAAGGACTGAAAGGCGGCCGCATCGCCGGCGACTTGATCAGAGCCGACGGCGAGATTGGCCATGGCACCGGTCATGGTCAGACCTCCCGAAGTGGGGTTGAAGGTCATGATCCCATTGAGACCGGCAGCCAAGGCAACCACCATGGTCTCACCGACAGCCCGCGAGATGCCCAGAATGATGGCGGCGATGATCCCGGAGATCGCAGCCGGGAACACCACGCGAAGGGCGGTGTGCCACTGCTTGGCCCCGAGCCCATACGACGCCTCACGAAGTGAAAGGGGGACTGCCCGCATCGCGTCCTCCGAGACCGAGGCGACCAGTGGGATGGTCAGGATCCCGACTGCGATTCCTGCGGCTAGGAAGTTGGCGCTTTCGGCGTCGGGAAACAACCCGCGAACAACGTTGGGACTTATGAATTGGAGAGCAAAGAAGCCGAGGACCACCGACGGAATTCCGGCGAGTATCTCCAAGGTCGGCTTTAGAACCCGACGCACACCGGATCGGGCGTACTCCGAGAGATACACCGCTGATCCAAGTCCGAAGGGAACCGCAACAAACATGGCAATGCCGGTGACCATCAAGGTGTGAGCCAGAAGCGCCGACACCTGGAATCTGCCACGGCGTGGGAACCAGCCGTCCCCGAACAACTGATTGAGCTCGATCGAGGTGAGAAACGACCAGGCCTTGCCAGCGAGCGCCAGCACGATGGCAAGCGAGATCAGGATCGAGAATGTGGCTGCCGCGAAGAAGATCGCCTTGACCAAGCGCTCCCGTCGCCTGCGTCGGACATCGCCGCTCAGGTCGATGACAGCGCCCCCGGATGTCTGGCCCATTGCCATGCTCGTGACAGAGGATAGAGGGAGGGACCGGATGGTGGTCCGGCCCCTCCGATCTCGATTCCTCAGCCGGCCACACCGGCCCAGGCTGCCCTGGTGGCTTCCATGTCGTCCGCCGGCAGTTGCACATAGCCGGCGTCATTGACTGCCGCCAGGCCAGCGTCCGACAGGAAGAAATCGACGAACGCCGACAATTCGGGACGGGATTCCAGGTCATTCGTCTTCACATAGATGAAGAGGGGACGGGACAACGGGTACTCGAAGCTGGCAATGGTCTCGGTGGTCGGAGCCACGCAACCCGACTCGCCGCTGTCGACCTCGATCGCTTTCAGCACATCCTGATTCTCTTCGAAGAATGCGAACCCGACCCATCCCAATGACGAGGGGTTCTCGGTGATCCCCTGGACAATCACATTGTCATTGGCCGATGCGTTGTAGTCGGCTCGTGTGAAGTTGTTGCCTTCACCAAGCCGCTCCTCGGAGAGCCCCGCGATGACGAACTCGACGAAGCTGTCGTAGGTGCCCGACTCCTCTCCAGGGCCGAAGATCACAAGCGATTCGTCTGGGTAGGGGGCGTTGGGTGCGCTCAACTCCGCAGCCAGATCGTTGGCGTCCGACCAGTTGGCGAAACCTTCCGACTCGGGGCCGAGGATGGCATATAGATCGCTGAAGGCCAGACAGCTGACCGCATCGTTCGCCGGGTTCGTCATGACAGTCAGGCCATCGGTGGCTACATGAAGCTCGACGTACTCGACGCCGGCCGCCTCACAGTCGGCCGCTTCCTCGTCCTTGATCGGTCGGGAGGCGTCGGAGATGTCGGTTTCGTTGTTGCAGAATCGGGCAAAGCCGTCACCGGTGCCGGGGCCCTCGACTGAGGTGGCTACACCGGGGTTGGCGGCGTCGAAGGCCTCACCTACCCGCGCCGAGATCGGCTCCACCGTGGAGGATCCGGAGATCACGATGCTGCCCGAGCTACCGCCGTCTCCCCCAGAACTGGAAGTCGTGGTCTCCTCGCTCGCCCCACCACCGCAGGCGGCGAGTACGAGGGCGAGGACGGCTACCAGGCCGATCAGGCTCTTGATTCGGATCTTCATTTCCCTTGGTGCTCCTTGATTGGGACCGTTTCGATACCCGAAAAGCTAGAAAACGGGTCTTAACGGCCCCCCACGGAGGCATGAACGGGAGATGAACGTTATGGGCCGCCCGTTTCTCCCCCCAGGAGCGGGAGCGACGTTGGGGGGAGAGGCCCGCAGGGCCGAGGGGGCAACTCCGGCTCGCGGTCTACAGGTGGGCTGAGGCCCGGACTCTTGCCAGCTCTTGCAAGACGAGGTGAGCGTCGACACCGGAGACCACGGGAACACGGGACCAGGTCCCATCCGATTTGAGCTCCCAGGCGAGAAGGTCATCGGCCATCAGCACGTCGAAAACCTCGTCGATCCGGAATTGGAGATCGGGGTCGTTGATCGGAGCCAATGCTTCGACCCTGCGGTCGAGGTTCCGGGGCATCAGGTCCGCCGACCCCATGTAGTAATGGCGAGGACGCCCTCTCGCCCCAAAGCGGTAGACCCTCGAGTGCTCCAAGTAGCGGCCAACGATGGAGCGAACCGTGATGTTCTCCGACAGCCCGGGCACTCCTGGGCGAAGACAAGAGATCCCGCGAATGATCAGATCGATGCGGGTCCCCGCGTTCGAGGCCTCATACAGCGACTCGATGATTCGGGCGTCGACAAGCGAGTTCATTTTCAGCGTGATGTGCCCATCGGGCCGGGATGCCTCTTCTTCAATCAACTCGGTGATCCGGCTTCTGATCCCGTTCGGCGATACGGCGAGCTTGCGGTAGCTGGTCTGACGCGAGTAGCCGGTCAGATAATTGAAGAGGTCTGAGAGGTCAGAACCGATCTCTGGGTCAGCCGTCAGAAGAGCAACGTCCTCATAGGTGCGGGCTGTCTTCTCGTTGTAGTTCCCGGTGCCGATGTGGGCGTATCGGGCAACCCCCTCGCCCTCGCGCCTCACTACCAGCGTCACCTTTGTGTGCGTCTTGAGGCCTACCACTCCGTACATCACGTGGACCCCGGCGTCTTCCAACCGCTGTGCCCATTCGATGTTGCGCTCCTCATCGAAGCGAGCCTTGAGCTCGACCAGAGCAACCACCTGTTTGCCGGATTCGGCCGCCTTGATCAGAGAGCCCATCACCGGGCTGCTGCTCGAGTTTCGATAGAGGGTCATCTTGATGGCGAGGACCCGCGGATCCCGGGCGGCGCGATCGATGAAGGCTTCGACGGTGGGGGTGAACGAGTCGTAGGGGTGGTGGACGATGAGATCGCCCTGCCGGATCACTTCGAAGACGTCGAGGCTGTCCACACTGGAGGCCACCAGCCTGAGGGGGGTCACCCCGGGGAAGGTCTCGAATTTGAGGTCCGGGCGATCGAGGTCGTAGAGGCCCCATAGCCCTGAAAGGTCGAGGGGACCGTCCACTCTGTAGACGTCGTCTTCGGTGGCGCCCATCTCCCGCATGAGGAGATCGAGAACCTCATCGGGCATGTCGGGGTGGATCTCGAGACGGACCACCCGCCCCCAACGTCTCTGGGTCAGCTCGGACTCGATGGCCATCAAGAGATCGCCCCCTTCGTCCTCCTCGACATCGATGTCGGCGTTCCGGGTCACCCGGAACACGTGATGGGCCAGGACTTCCATACCGGGGAACAAGGCTCCGAGATGGGCAGCAATCACTTGTTCGAGGGGGACATATCGCTCTCGGTCGGGGAGCACGACGAATCGGGGAAGGATTGGCGGCACCTTGACCCTGGCAAAGCGGGCGAGGCCGGTGTCCGGGTTTCGCACGAACACCGCCATGTTGAGGGAGAGGTTGGAGATGTAGGGGAACGGGTGGGACGGGTCCACTGCAAGCGGTGTGACCACGGGGAACACCAACTCCCGGAACTGGGCGTCGAGGAATGCTCGATCCTCATCGTCGAGGGTGGGGTAGTCGCTGAAGACAATGCCCTCGGTGCCCAGGGCCGGCGCCAGCTCAGAGAGAAACTCCTTGGAAATGGTCTCGTACTGGACTTCGACCACGCTGCGGATCGCCGCCAACTGCTGGCTCGGTGTCATCCCGTCGGGCGGAGTGACACCAACGCCATGAGACACCTGTTCCTTGAGACCGGCGACACGCACCTGGAAGAACTCGTCCAGGTTGTTGGCCCAGATCGCCAAGAATTTGGCCCTCTCCAGGAGGGGTATGTCGCTGCGCTGGGCGAAAGACAGGACACGCCGGCTGAATTCGAGCCAAGACAGTTCCCGGTTCAGGAAATGCTCTGGATCGAACTGCTCCACTTCGGTGCTGATGAATACCACGGCACTGTTATCGGTTAGCGGCGGCCTACCCCGAAACCGCCAAGTAGAAAAAGTCGCA
>DATDJH010000229.1:0-4636 GCA_036520635.1 Acidimicrobiia bacterium | reverse complement strand
AGCCAAAGGTGTGGAAGGACGAGGCGTCGGATCGAACCGACATCCCCGGCGTGGCCACTGGTCTGGCAGTCACCGGAGCTGGGGGCGACGTGCTGTTCATCGAAGCTACGGCAATGGATGGGGAACCGGGTCTGACGTTGACTGGTCAGCTCGGCGACGTGATGAAGGAGTCGGCCCAGATCGCCTTGTCCTACGTCCAGGCCCACGCAGAGGACCTGGGCATAGACGCTGCTCTCCTCAAGCGGCGCTTCCACGTCCACGTCCCGGCGGGCGCCATCCCCAAGGACGGCCCGTCGGCCGGAGTGACCATGCTCACCGCGCTGGTATCACTGCTCACAGGTCGGAAGGTGAAGGACACGGTTGGGATGACCGGGGAGATCACCCTTCAGGGCAAGGTGCTCCCTATCGGCGGGGTGAAACAGAAGGTCCTGGCCGCCCATCGCGCCGGGCTCAAGGAGGTCATCGTCCCTCGACGCAACGAGATCGATCTCGATGACGTGCCAGACCTGGTTAGCGAAGCGCTGACCTTCCACATCGCAGACACGGTCGACGATGTCCTGGCGGCGGCGCTGACTACCTAGGCATCTGTCGAGAACCGCTGACCGATTTATCCACAGCTTTGGGTCTGAGGACCCATAGTGGATTGCCACCGTTTTCGATAAACCTCGTGCTATGGCGGAGATTGCTATGGGAGGCATCCACGTCGCGGTCAGCACCAAGCGGATCGCGGCCAAGGAATGCCCGCACGCGGAGACATTGACCACGACTACTGCTGGAGTGGAGCGAATCGTCTGCGAGGACTGCGGACACCTCAGCTTTAACTTCCCCGAGGCTCTCTCAGGGCCGGTGCACAGACGATGGTTTGCGCGCCCCGCCGACCACATCGAGGAGCCAACGCCTACTCGCGAGCCTGAAGCCGATTGGCTGGAGCGGTTCACACCAGTGACCCACGCCACGCACGTCGACGAGGAGGCCGCCGCGATTCGGGCGTTCGCAGCCGATGAGCGCTTCCACATTCGAAGCAGATACGAGCTTCATCCCGGGCCTTCGGCTGCCGTCGCCTAGGACGTTCGCCACAACGACCTCGATGACCCTGGCGATGGACGGGTTTACCCTATGTGTCCACCCGACCCAGCACGAGCAAAGGGGAGACCATGAGCACACTCGAGAACAGGCCGAACACCGCACTTCTCGTCATTGACGTGCAAAACGGCGTCGTCGCCGCGGCTCACATGCGTGATGAAGTCGTGGCCAATGTCGGCAGCCTCGTGGAGAAGGCACGTAAGGAAGAGGTCCCGGTGGTCTGGATCCAGCACTCCGACGAGGGACTTGAGCGGGGAAGTGACGATTGGCTGATTGTCCCCGAGCTCGACCCGAGCGACACAGACCCGCTCGTCGAAAAGCACTATGGCGACTCGTTCGAAGACACCGCCCTCGAAAGTGTCTTGTCCGGTCTCGGGATCGGCCGACTCGTTGTCGTCGGTGCGCAAACCGACGAGTGCGTTCGCTCGACGCTGCACGGGGCGTTGGTCAGGGGTTACGACGCAACTCTTGTCAGTGACGCTCACACCACTGAGGATCTTTCCGAATGGGGGGCGCCGCCGCCTGATCAAGTCATCGCACACACCAACATGTACTGGTCCAACCAGAAAGCGCCAGGTCGAACCGCGGGGACGGTTGAGAGCAAAGACGTCGAATTCGGCGCGTCTTCCTGACTGCTCGACCTGCCCTCCTGCGTGGGGTCAGTCCCAGATCGTGACGATCACCGCAACGAGGGTGTAGGCGATGACTGAGTTTGCCCCGTTGATCAGCCAGTAGGACTTGCCCTTCTGCTCGTACATCTGGTTCACGACGGCTCCCACAACGCCGAATCCGACACCCAGGGCAACACCGAGAGCGACCCCATTGATGACCTCATCACCTGCGATCGCGGTGGCGATCAAGGCGATCACGATCGAGGTCACGAAATACCCGATGAAGGTCGGAATCAGAATCATGGCCAGGGGAGGCCCTTCGCCCGGGGTGACCTTGGCCGCTTCTTGCCAGGCCTTACTCAGCGGAGGGATCGAGTACCAGACCGCACTGAACGCGAACCATGCAACCGCAGCCACCAGGATGGCGAGCCAATTCAGGTCTGCGAAGTAGTCAAAGATCATCGGTCATCCCTTCGATCGAGAACGCAACGTCAGCAAGGCTACGAGTCTCCCCCGAACGCTGCGATGCGGTCTTCGTTCGACAATGCCGCAGCGGCATACGTTGAAGTGCCAGACGAGAGCAATTCGCGAGCGGCCGCGGCAAGAGCCCCATAGGCGGTCAATGCCAAAGCGCCTCCTGTGGAGATCCGCCTGACACCTATATCAGCCAACTCACTCACGATGGGCGTTGTTCGCATCAGCAGGACATTGACCGGACCATCGACCTCGGCCACGACCCTGGCGATCTTCTGGGGGTCCTCGATGCGGGGGGCGTAGAGAACGTCGGCTCCCACGTCACGAAAAGCACGCAACCGGGCGATGGTGTCGTCAATGTCATCGATGTCGTATAGATAGTTCTCGGCTCGGGCGGTTAGGACCACTCCGTGCCCTTTCGCGGCCTCGACCGCAGCAGCCACGCGATCGACGGCGACATCGAGTGGGTAAATGCCAGACGATGGGTCGTAGTCCTCGATGGAGAGGCCGGCCGCACCCTCTCCGGCGAGCCGATCCACGGCTTCGGCGACACCCTGGGGCGTGCCCGCGTAACCGTTTTCAGCATCGACATTGACAGGGACGTTGACGGCGGCAACCAGGTCCCGGACATGGACGACCAGTTCGTCGAGGCTGACCTGCTGGTCCATGCGACCCAACGCGGCTCCAAGTCCGGCGCTCGTGGTGGCGATCGCCGGGAATCCGAGCGACGCCAACAGCTTCGCCGACCCGATGTCCCAGGCGTTGGGCATCAGGAACGTCCCCTCACGATGGAGATCTGCAAACTGTTGCCGTAATCCATCTTTCATACGTGTGTCTCTTTCCTCAAGATGCGCTTGGTAAGGCCATCGAAGATAACGAGCAGCGGAACCGATGCGAAGCCAGCAGTCACCCCCGGCCCATCAAACGGAGATCGCTGCAGCTCACCGCAAGATTTCGAGTGCGGATCTCGTCATACAGTGTGTGACAGCCGTGATGTGTGACCGATGACGAGCCAAACCGCAGAAATCGGGCCGACTCTCGCCCGGGCCCAGGCGGGTGACACCATTGCCTTCGCGTCTTTGGTTGATGGGCATCGGACCGGGCTTCTCCGGCACTGCTACCGGATGCTGGGATCCGGTCCCGATGCCGAAGAGGCGCTTCAAGACACACTGCTGCGTGCTTGGCAGCGTCTCGACACTTTCGAAGCCCGAGGATCGTTTCAGGGCTGGATGTATCGAATCGCCACCAACTTGTGCATCGACCGACTGAGGGGGCGTCGCCCGCGCAGCCATCCGGTGAGCCACGGTCCCTCAGCCTCGCCAGGTTCCTTTCCCGAGGGCGCCGACTTCGCAATCGAGTGGGTCGAGCCGATCGGTGATGCGAGCATCGGGCTCGAGCAAGATCCGGCACACTCCGCGGAGCAACGAGAACGGATCAGCCTCGCCTTCATCGCCGCCCTGCAACGCCTGTCAGCGCGTCAAAGGGCGGCCTTGCTGCTTCACGACGTCCTCGACTTCTCCCAGAACGAAGTGGCCGAGGTACTCGACAGTTCTCCATCGGCAGTCAACAGCCTGCTCTTCCGTGCCCGAGAAACGATGAGTGCTTCGCCGACACCGGTGCCTGCTGATCCGAAGGATCCCGGAGTCAGGGAGCTGTTGGACAGATATATGCGGGCCTGGGAGAGGGCCGACATCAGCGAGTTCCTGGCGACCGTCAGCGACGATGTCCGGATTTCGATGCCTCCGATCCCGACCTGGTACCAGGGCTCGGAGACCGTGGCGAAATTCATCGAGACCGCAATCTTCGAGCAGGTTCGGCCATACGGAATCACCATGCGACCCGGGAGCGCCAACGGGCAACCCGCATTCGCTACCTATGAGCCGGGATCGGACGGAGCGATGACCGTCAGCGGAATCCAGGTGATCGAGGTGGAAGATGGGAGCAAGACCATCACAGGGATCACCTCGTTCCGGGATCCCGAAATCGCGGTGCGGTGCGGGTTTTCGCGCACAATCAGCTGATACTCGGAGAACCTCAGACCAAGGTTGGATCAACCTGCACTTTGGGGCCTGGTCCGGCGTTAGGACCTCTTTCCCCTTTCAAGCGGCTGGCGACGTCCTCGAGGCCGATCACCTCTGATACCAGCGGGTCGGGCACGACGCGGCGGTTGGCGTAGGCCGTGATCGCCTCGCCCAGGCCGGCAGACCCTCCAAGGATGCCCACCACGTTCATGTCGCCAATGGTGATCTGACGGCTGTCGATCATGCTCGGCTCGCCTGAGATGCCGATCAGGACCACCCGTCCTCCAGGCTCGACATAGCGGAGGCTCATTGCGGGGGTTCCGGAATCGCTGGTTGCGTCGACGATGGCATCGAACGGCCCGGGCAGGTCGTCAGTGCCCAGGTAGACATGTTGAACTCCCAGTGACCGGGCCAGTTCGGCGCTCGCACTTTCGATGCCGACGATAT
>DATDJH010000228.1:0-2325 GCA_036520635.1 Acidimicrobiia bacterium | reverse complement strand
ATACGCCGTCCGTTCTCGATCACCCGGAATACCGGGAGAAGTACCGCTCACTGATCGAGGACGACCTGGGCATGACTGTCGAGCAGTTCGCCGAGGCCTATTCAGTGCCGATCCGGGTGCGACCAGGAAGGGTCAGGGCCTGGTGACCGCAGGCCAGACTTGGCGACTGGTCAGATCGGAAACGGCGAACCAGAACCGCCTCTTCATTCGCACGCCCATCGCAGCATTCTTCACTCTCGTATTTCCCCTCTTCTTCCTGGTCCTGATCAATCTCCTCAATTCCGGTGCGACCATCGACTCGCTGGGGGGAATCCCCCTGGCCCAGTTCACGACACCTGGCATCGCGGTCTTCGGCATGGTCACCGCTACTTTCACCAACCTCGCCATAAACACCGCGAACGCCCGCGATGTCGGGATCTTGAAACGGGTGCTATCCACCCCGGTTCCCATGCCTCTGCATTTGGCGGGGAGACTTGGCTCGGCGGTCCTTATCGGGGTGGTGTCGGTGATCATCATGCTGAGCATCGGCGTGCTGATGTTCGGAGTGGAAATCCCGTGGGAAGACCTCCCCCTGATCCTGTTCCTGATGGTCCTGGGAGCGGCCACTTTCTCCGCACTCGGACTGGCTCTGGCGGCACTATCGCCAAACGCTCGCTCTGCGCCCGCCCTGGCCAACGCGTTCATCCTGCCGCTCGCGTTCATCTCCGGGATCTTCTTCCCGCTGGAGGACGCCCCGGACTGGCTGCAGACGGTGGCGAGCATCTTTCCCCTCGAGCCTTTCGCCAGCGCGGTGACCGAGATCTTCAACCCGACCTTGGATCCCGGGTTCCCATGGCAAGCGGTACTGACGATGACCGCTTGGTTGATTGCGGGGGTGGTCCTGGCCGTGCGCAACTTCTCGTGGGAGCCACGCGTCGGCGGGGCTCTCCGAACCAACGAATGACCTAGTCGGACTCCGTCTCGGAGAGACCGATCGAGATGTAGCCGCATTCGCTGCAGATATTGCGATGGATGCCTATTCCGCCAGGGGCCTCGACGAACACGTGCTCGTGTGATCCCTTGTTGCGGACAAAAGCAGCGCGAACCGCGCCGAAGATGCCCGACTTGTCTGCGGCCGGCGTAGACGTGGCCAGTGCGGGTTGACGCGGGTCGGGTGCGGCGGGAACCGGCTGTGGGTCCGGTTCTGGCGGGACTTCGAAAGCTCCAAGATCGACAACGAGGCGCTTCGGCGTCTCGTCCCGATCGTCGTCGCTCGAGGTGTCCAATAGTTCCCGCACCAGTTCCGGCACTTCGGGTGCGGCCTCCGGCTCCAAGAGCGCCGCCGGCACCATTGGGACCTCGGGCACAGGCTCTGGGTCCATCATCTCGACGGGAACGAGGCTGGTGTCGGGCTCGGTTTCCGGGGGTGCGGGCTCAACAACCGGCGGTTCGGGCTGCACGGCGACGGGCTCGGGCTCAGCGGCAACCGGCTCGGGTCGGAATATGTCGGTTGGGTCGACTTCGGGAACGGCAGGGGGAGCCGGTGGCACCTGACGACGGGCGACCAGGCCCGGGCCGGGGCGCATCGGAATCGACTCGACTTCGGCGGGTGGCTCCGGCTCGACCGGTGGCGGGGCCACTTCCACTGGGGGCGCGATCGGCGCCGCAACGGGTGGGGGTGGGGGTGGAGGAGGAGGGGGCGGAGCGGCGACCGGAGGCGCGGTGGCGGCAGCGGAGACTGCTTCCTCGTGCTCGTCGAAGGGTGGCGCAAAGTCAATTGCCCCCAGATTCTCCAGATTGGCCAGCATCGCCTGGCGAAGCTCTGGAACCCGGGAGGGGCGGGTCCCACGGCGGGAGCGGCCAACTGCAACCATGCGCCGGGGAAGGGTCATCGCCTTGTAGCGGGCCCAAGCCTCGGCCATATGATCGACGCCCTTGTAGGCGAAATCGACCGGCTCATCGGCGATGAAGGTGATCTCATCGCCATCCAATGACACCGAGAAGGCAGAAGAAACCAGACGTGATGCCTGCACGTCGAACAATGACCATCGACCCAGGGATTCCCCGTCCAGAAGCACCTCCGCTTGGTCGTCTTCGACTACGAAGGTGGCGGGGACGCCGGGGTGGTCGACCTCCGGAACCCTTACCTCGCCGGTGAATCTCACCGCATCACCGTTTCTTTATGTGCCCCAGCCGACACCCGTCCAAGAGTCACGATCCCATTGTGGCCGTAAATGTCAAGGGGCGAAGGACTCATACGCTTCCGGGGGCGGACAGGCACACACCAGATTCCGATCGCCGCCGGGGCCGTCGATGCGACCGACGGGCGGCCAGTACTTGTCCCGG
>DATDJH010000227.1:0-5474 GCA_036520635.1 Acidimicrobiia bacterium | reverse complement strand
GTCGAAGACGAGGGAGCTCTTCCCCGATCCCGAGACCCCGGTGAACACCGTCAAACGGCGCTTCGGGATCTGAACACTGACGTCCTTGAGGTTGTTCTCCCGTGCCCCGGTCACCTGGATGAAGTCGTGACTGTCGGCTGTGTGCATCGGGTCCACGCTAAATCGGCCTGTCCGCAACACGGCTCGACACATCTTGGCCAACTGACCATTTCTTCGTAGGAGGAAGGGGCACGTCGCCATACCCATGACAGCGGGCCTCGCTCAGCTCGAACTCGAACAGGACATAACGGTCGATCGGCGAGTAACTCGCAGCGTCGGCCACTTGGGACCACAGTGCCGGATCGTCAATGGCGATTCCGCGGCCGGTGGCACAGAACTCGCCACCGGTGCCCGCATTGTCTGGAACACCGCTGTGCAAAGCGAACCATCCCCGCTCCCGGAGGTCTCCCCCCTTGGGGGAGGTCGGCTCCATGAACAAGAACAGGCCCAATTCCGTGAAGATCGGCGTCACCGGGTGGACTCGAGGTGCCCCTGACCGCCGAACTGTCGCCAGATAGGCAGGGGCTGCGGTCAGTCTGTCGGCCCCGAACCGGGCCAACTCTGCTTCACGCTGGGCGAACTCAGCCCAGCTGATCGTCTGGGGAGATCCGGTGACCGACACGCCCGATAGGACCCTGATCCGGCTCTAGCCCTGCTCGATGCGGATCATGTTGCCCGCAGGGTCGCGCACCGCTGCGTCACGGGCACCCCAGAACTGATCGGCAGGCTCTGACAGGACCTCGACCCCGGGCGCGGCGGCGACCTTGTCGAAGGTCTCGTTGAGGTCGTCGGAGCGGAAGAACACCGAGCCCAACTCCCCCTTGGCGAGCAGAGCAGCGATCGCGTTCCCATCCTCCTCGGAGCGCCCGGCTTGCGGCTGCGAAAGCACGATCTGGATCTCGGGCTGGCTGTCGGTGGCGAGGGTGATCCATCGGAAGCCGCCGTTCTCGACCTCGTTCAACACCGTGAGGCCGAGAGTGTCGCGGTAGAAGGCGACGGCGGCATCGGGATCATCGACCAGGACGTGCACATGGCTGATTGAGACTGTCATGAGCCTGACCCTACGAGAGCGATGTGACGGATGCTTCTCCGAAACTGCTCGATACGGCACGCTCCCGACGAGGCCGGCTCGCGACCATGGTCTGGCACGACGGGATGGAACGGATTTCATCGTGATCGCGGGCCCGGTAGGCGCTCGGCGTCTCACCGACGAGCTCGGTGAACCGGGTGGAGAAGGAACCGAGGCTGGTGCAGCCGACCTCGAAACAGACCTCTGTCACGCTCTTGTCGCCTTGACGCAGTAGTGCTTTCGCCCGCTCGATCCGGCGGGTCATGAGGTAGGAGTAGGGCGTCTCGGAATAGGCGGCGCGGAAGCGGCGACTGAAATGTGCCGGCGACATCATCGCCGTCCGAGCCAACGCCGGCACGTCGAGCGGCTGGGCGTATTCGCGGTCCATCTGGTCCCGAGCCCGGCGCAGCCAGCGCAATTCATCGAGGTCGGCGCTCATAGGCTCAGCCTACCGGTCGACGATTCACGACCTGGATGCCGTCTCCCAGAGGCCGACGAGATTCCCCTCGGTGTCTTTGAAGTAGGCGGCGAATCCCATGTCGCCGACCTGTTCCCGGTCGCTGACAGTGGTCCCTCCCGCCTCCCTCACGGCTTTGAGCGATTCTTCGATGCTCTCAACCTCGACGACGAGATTGGGCGAGGTGAACGGGTCCTTGCGCTCCATCATGCCGCCGTTGATGAATCCGGGCTCTGTGGGACCTTCTTCCCCACTCGGGCCCGAGACGACGAAGGTGTAGCTCATTTCGGGCATCTCCGTCACCTCCCAGCCGAACACCGCCGAATAGAAGTTGCGGCTTCGCTCACCTTCGTCATAGGGGATCTCGAAATGGACCACTCGACCTGACATCGACACTCCTCTCGTTTGTCCAATTTATACCCGCGAATCGAGGAGACCATGCCCGCCGGAGCACCCCAACGTTCCTCCTATCGATGCGGCGTGGGCGCTCCGAACCAGGTCGCGAGAGCTCGAGGCAACTCTGGGTCGGCGAGGTCTCCTGTCCAGGCGACGTACCCGTCGGGACGGATCAACACGGCGGGTGGCGGCGATACCTCGCCAAGGACCGGAAGCTCCCACCCACCATCGTGCGTTGCATCGACCAGCCGGACACGATTCGACCAAGGAGAAACGTCGAAACCGCCGGGGTCATCGAGGTTGAGAAGGACGGGCCGAGCCTCGTGTAGCAGGGCGAAGACTCGGGTGGGACCGTCGGAGGTGTGCAGGTCGAAGTCGGGCATGCGCCGGCCGAGCAGTGGGTGCCCTTCCCCGAGGTCGTAGTGGATGTCGAGACCGGAGATCATGCCGACGATGCGTTTGCGGGGCTCGTCCATGCTCAACTGCTCCAACATGGTGTCGCGTAGGGCCTTGCTGCGCTCGTCGATGCGGGCGAGCGCGACCTGCGCCATGGTGTTCTGCAACACCCGGGCACCGACCGGATGCCTTTCGGCGTGATAGGAGTCCAGCAGGCTCTCGGGTGATGTCCCGTTGACCACCTGGGCCAGCTTCCATCCCAGGTTCACGGCATCCTGCACGCCAGTGTTGAGGCCCTGCCCACCCTGCGGGCCATGCACGTGCGCCGCGTCTCCGGCGAGTAGCACACGTCCCTTGCGATAGACCGCCGCCTGGCGGCACATGTCGGTGAACCGGGAGATCCAGATGGGACTGTGCGCCCCGTAGTCGGTCCCGTAGGCGTCGACCAGCAGCTCTCTGAGGTCCTCAATGGTGGGCTCGCTGGTGTGTTCGATCTCGTTCTCTGGCAACACGACCCCGTAAGGGCTTCCACCCTTCTCCCGGTTGACGGGACCGATGCCGCCACCTTCGGGGCGCATCCCGACCTCCGGCTCGTCTTCCATCTCGACCTGGGCGATCATGTAGCTGGCCGTCGGGTCCCAACCGGGGAAGTCGATGCCGGCCCCCTTGCGGATCAGGCTGCGTCCTCCATCACACCCGACGAGGTACTCGGCTCTGAGTCTCGTGTCGGCGGATAGTTCTACATCGACGCCGGTGTCGTCTTGGATGAAGCCCACCAACTCGCGCTGGCGGAGGATCGGGACACCGAGCTCTTCGACCCAGGAAGCCAGGATGGGCTCGATACGGCTCTGCCAGAGCGCCAGGATGTAGTTGTGACGGGTGGGGAAGTCGCTGATGTCCAAGAAGGTCCCGGCGTAGCCGACGAACGGATGTGTCTGACCCTCCGTGAGGAAGCGGTCGGCGATCCCACGCTGATCGAGCACCTCGATGGTGCGGGAGTGAAGTCCCCCGGCCCGAGAGCCGTCGAGATCCTGACTGGCGCGTCGTTCGACGACGACGACGTCGATCCCGACCAAGGCCAGCTCGCCGGCCAACATCAGCCCGGTCGGTCCGCCGCCCGCGATCACCACGGCATGGTCCGTCAATGCGACACCCTCCGGTACGCCAAGCGATCTAGACCCCGAGCTTGGTGACCATCGCCCAGATCGTGAAGCCGAAAAGGACGATGTACACGGGAAGGGCCCACTTGATGACGCTGGGAAGTTGGGTAGCCCCCTCGTCTTCGAGCATCTTCTTGGTGGCTGGCCCGAAGACCGTGCCCTCGAGGATGCTGCTGACCACGATCACCCCAATGCCGACCAGCACGAAGGCATGACCGAACCCAAAGGTGTCTGACATGAGAACGAGGCCGACGCCGGACAACAACAGAAGTGCGATTGCGGAACCGAACACGATTGCGCCCAGTTTCTGGTCAACCGCCAAGACTCCACGAAGGGTCCCGTTGGCGGCGTGTTTCGGATAGGAAACCGAGGTGTAGACGCCACCACCGATCCAGACCGCGGCGGCAAAGATGTGCACCGTCAGTAGCAGACCATCCATGACCTAAAGCTAGCGACGAGCTGGGCCTGGGTGCAGTTCCGACAGGACTGCATCAACATTCAGCGCGGTGGTCGGTACGAGGAGATTTCAAGCCTTGGTTACGCCGGACCCACTGCGGTGTTCTGACCGGCGACGATCGACCATATGCCGTCTCGATACCGCCAGACATAGGTTGGTCGACCTGCCGAGACAGCTTCCCCGCCCGCGTCGTAGTACCACTGGTCGACACTGGTCAATGCGACATCAGCGGCCAGGGACCAAACAAGGACGACCTCGTAGGTGACGGTGCTCCCATCGGAGAACGCTCCCGGTAAGACGGCACCGGTGAACTCTTTGATCGCGTCGAGTCCGACGAGGCGCACACCTCCACCCGTCACCCAGACTGCATCCTCGTCGAAGAGGGCGAGGAAACCTGCCACATCTTCGGTCATCTGAGTTCGTTGCAACTCCGCCACCCTCGCGGTGAGGACCGCGGTGACGTCGGGGGACCTATCGGCATGGGTCACGGGCGCAACGGCCGATCCCTCATGACGTCGGCGAAACCCAGCAAGTCGGTGCCCTCTTTAGCTGGCGTAATTTGGGTCCCTGGGCCCCCACGGTCATGTTGTCTTGTTCCTTGCTTGGTTCATTTCAAGCTGAACGGTGGGTATTGGTCGGTGATCAGCAGGGTGGCGTACGCCTCTACTCGTAAGGCCCATCTGCCCACCCCGACCACATAATCAAAGAGTGCTCGTGGGTAACGACCGGTGAAGAGGATGGCGAACCAGGCGATGAGGATTGCGAAGAACGCTCCCACGACCAGCAAAGCGAGGACGATGTAGTGGGGGATGGCCAGCAGCCATTTCACCAGCGGCATCCAGCGATTCAGGTCCTGTTCGACTGTCGGGAAGTCGAGGTCGAGATGCACTGATTGCTCGTCTTCGGTCGATGGATACCCATCCGTGAGAAGTGCCACGTAGGCACCGACCCGGTTCGCGAACCGGTGGAGGGCGAGGGCGAAGTCGAACCACCAGCGCGGATACCGCTGTCGAAAGACGATCATCAGCAACGTCGCCACGAACAGCCCCCCGGTGATCCCCAACCCCGTCGTAGTGATGCTCGAAACCACCTCGCCGCTGTCCGTAATCACCGTGACGGTGTCGCTCGCAGTCGCGGTGAGCAAGGAGAGAATGATGAGAATCGGGATCACAAAGATGAGCCGGAAGAAGGTGGAGACCCGGTCCAGTTTCTCCGGGTAGTCGATGCTCAAGCGGGCGGGGTAGGACTGGGATTGCGTGACCATGGCGGTGTCTCCTTTGGGTCGTGGAGGTTAGAGGTCGGCGACCCGGGTCGCTTTGAGCCTGGTGAACGAGGCGAACTTGATGCGTGCTGCGCAGTTAACTCATTACTCCCACACGATGCGCAAGTGATTGGTCCAGCGTCAGTCCGTCTTCGGATCGGGCAGTATCCGCCTATGACGGTTTCGGACGTGGCGGACCACCTCGCTCGAGGGGAGGAGGCTCTCCGTTCGGGCCGATG
>DATDJH010000226.1:0-7280 GCA_036520635.1 Acidimicrobiia bacterium | reverse complement strand
TGCAGGGATCGCCTTCCTTTGGTTCGCGGTGGCACTGCGGATGTGGCTCTCCCGCATGACATCGACTCAGGATGTCCTGCTTTCCAACGTGCAACTGGTCAGTGCCATCATCTTCATCGCTCTCTTCCTTGCCGGTGCCGCCGCCTCCACTGTCCTCGCGGTGAGCGTCGAGTTCTCCGACTATCCGGTCGACCCGGGGGCGGCCCGCCAATTCCCGCAATTCGGCTCCGCACTCCTTCTGGTGTTCTCAATGCGGATGGCAGCGATGTTTGTCTTCACCACCTCTGCTATTGCCCGACGCCACAAGGTCCTGCCCCGGTGGTTTGTCGGGGCTGGCTACGTGGTGGGCCTCTTCCTCCTTCTGGTCGCAACACTCAACAGACTGTTGGTATTGGTGTTTCCGATCTGGATCCTGATCCTGAGCCTGATTCTGCTCCTGAAGGCGAGACGCATCCCGAGGGACGGGCAAGAGCCCACCCCGGATGGCGCTGTCGGGGCATCGACATGAATGTCGTCGCTCAGTGGTGGGCTTCGGTCCGCCCCAGGCCAGGAACCCTGAAGCAAGACGCCATCGCCGGGCTTCCGGGCGCGATCGGGAGTGTTCCCGATGGCATGGCCTCGGCAGTCCTGGTCGGGGTCAACCCCGTCTATGGCCTCTATGCCAGCTTCGCCGGCCCGATCGGCGGCGGTCTGACAGCGAGCACCCGTCTGATGGTCATCACCACCACGACGGCTGCCGCCCTCGCCGCAGGGTCTGCCCTGAGCTCAATCGATGCAGAGGATCAGACGGCCTCTCTGTTCCTGCTGGTTCTCATGGCAGGGGCCGTCATGATCCTCGCCGGAGTCCTGAAATTGGGTCGCTACACCCGGTTCGTCTCCCATTCAGTGATGATCGGATTCCTCACCGGAGTCGCGGCCAACATCATCTTCGGCCAGATCCCAGACTTCACCGGAGCCGAATCCGTAGGGGCGAACTCTCTGGCCAAGGCTCTGAACGTGCTGCTTCATCCGTCGTCAATCGATCCGGTGTCGCTACTGACCGGTCTCGCCGCGGTGGCACTGATCGTGATCCTGGGGCGCACTCCGCTGAGCTCATACGCGTCGATTATCGCCCTCGTTGTGCCGACCATCCTGGTGCTGGGAGTCGAAAGCGTCGCCCGGGTGGAAGATGTTGGCGATATCCCACAAGGCCTGCCCATCCCAGCGTTGCCCGACATCACCCTCTTGACGCCGTCCCTGGTCGTCGCGGCGTTGGCCATCGCAGCCATCGTCCTGGTCCAAGGCGCAGGAGTGGCCGAGTCAGCGCCCAATCGTGACGGCTCGACCTCCAACCCCGACCGCGATTTCATCGCCCAAGGGGTCGGCAACCTTGCGTCGGGGTTCTTCCGCGGGCTGGCGGTGGGCGGCTCCGTAGGCCAGACCGCCCTCAACATCAGTGCCGGAGCGAGGGACCGTTGGGCCTCGATCTCATCCGGGATCTGGATGCTTGTGATATTGGTTGTCTTCTCAGGTGTGGTCGGGGTGGTAGCGATGCCCACGCTCGCTGCGATCCTGATCGTGGCCGCCATCGGGTCGCTCCGAATCGGCCAGATCGAGAGCATCCTTCGCACCGGTCCCAACTCGCAGATAGCCCTGATCTCAACCTTCTTCGCCACCTTGTTTCTCCCAATTGCGGCCGCCGTCGCCTTCGGTGTGGTGCTATCGCTCATGCTCCAGCTGAATCAGGAGGCGATAGACCTCCGGGTTGTGGAGTGGGTCCCGGGGCCGGAGAACAGCTTTGCGGAGCAGCCGGCTCCTCGTTCGCTGGAGAGCCAACACGTGACCATCCTCAACGCCTACGGGAGCCTTTTCTACGCCGGTGCCCGAACCCTTCAAGCCCGCCTCCCCGAGATTGGCGGTGCCAGCGAGCCCGTCGTGATTCTCAGGATGCGAGGCAGGATCGAATTGGGGGCGACCGCTTTCAAAGTCCTCGATGACTACGCAGGCCGGCTCGAGGCGGCCGAGGGTCGCCTCTACCTGAGCGGGATCGAGCCTCGGGTGATGAGTCATTTCATGCGAGCGGGACATGTCTCAGCGCAAGGGCCGATCCAGTTGTACGAAGCAACGCCGAACATCGGAGAGTCCACCCTGGCAGCCCTCCAAGACGCCGAAGCCTGGATCGTGGAGCATCGCTCCGCCGATGACGACGCCTGATCAGCCGAAAAGGTTGCGCCAGAGCCTTCCCAGAATGCCCGGCGAGAAGGGCTGATCGAGGCCCGCCAAAATCTCGGGGTGCAAGTCCGGCGGAAGGTCACCCACGAGAGCCATCCCCCCGTTCCTGGTTTCCCAGCTGTATGTCACCTGTCCGGGAGAGAACGATCTCCCATAGACCAGGCCTTCGAGAGTCAGCGAACCTGGATCGGTCAGCTCGACGACTGACGGAGTCTTGAACACGGCAAATGAGAAGAACCCGTCCGAGTAATAGGCGAAGACCAATCCCTCACCATCCTCATAAATGTCGAGACGCTCGAAGGTGCCGAGCCGTTCGGGGAAGGCCGCCGCATCCTCACTGGGCTCGAGGGCCTCGCCACTCGCTACTGACGGAACCGCGACGTCGGGAGCAGTCGGATCGAATTCGATGAATCGACGGTCGCAGTAGACCTCACCGTCGGCGTTGTAGGTGACGACGCTGAGTAGAGCTCCGGTGGCGCCATCGACGATGAGCTCGCCACGAAGGACGTCACCGGCGTAAAGCCTGTACAGGCCGGCCTTGCGATCGAGAAATGGGTTGGCCACTCCGTCATCGACTCGGTAGATGGGCTCGGCACCGTTGGTCCCGGCCTCAACCGAAGCGCTGTCGACCACAGAGCCCTCGCTCGTCAGCGCCCATCCGCCAGAGTCCGAAGACACCTCGACTTCGCCGGACACCTGCAGCTCGCCACCAACCTGCTCCAGAGAAACCACGGCATCGCGAGCGCCCTCCGGGGTGTTGCAACTGATCACCTGCTCGGCGGAGTAGGAGGCGTCGTGACTCCGATCCAGCAACTCTTCGAGGTCGGCGGCGGACGCCGCGGTGGCAGGGAGCAGCGTCAGGAGAACGCCTACCACAACGGCACGCCTCATTCGGTCAAGTCCCTGACGTCAGGGACAGCCACCTTCGCCGGGCCAAAGGCGGGATCCAGTGAGACCCTCGCCCCGAATCGGCTGTTCAGGTCATTGACTGACAACGAGGTGGGCTGAGGGGTGAGCATGGTTGCTACCGCGATCACCACCGCAACCCCGGCAGCGGCAGCGCCAACCCAAAAGCCACGGTTCCTTCGCAGTGGGACAACGACCGGCTCGGCATCCCCAAGCAGCCCGGGTGGAAGCTCGATCAAGGGCAGCGAGCGGACGGAGGTCCTGACTTTCTGCAATCCCTCCATGTCGGCGACGCACTTCCCGCACGAGCTCATGTGGGCCTGAAGCTGGGAGACCTCGGCGCGGGTCAACTCACCATCCAGATAGGCGCTGATCAGCTCGGTGGGGTGCGTCAACTCAGGAGGTCCTTGAGGATCTTGCGACCGCGGTGGATCCGGCTGCGGACCGTTCCGATCGGAACTGAGACTGCGATTGCAATCTCCTCGTAGGAGAGCCCGATGACGTCGCAGAGGACGACTGCCTCTCGGAACTCGATTGGGACCTCCAGCAAAGCTTTTTGGATGTCGTCACCCAGGCTGATCCGCGAGTACTCGACGTCCGAACCCGGCGTGGAAGCCAGCTCCCACCGGTCGATCTCATCGGGGAGTGGCGCAATTGGCCGACGATTGCGCTTGCGAACGTCGTCGAGAAATGCGTTCCGCGTGATCCGCCACAACCAGCCCTCGAAGCTCCCCGGCTGGTAGGAGGCGAGGCCGCGACGGACACGAAGCAGGACTTCTTGCACGAGATCGGCCGCGTCGTCTGGATTACCGGTGAGCCGGTAGGCGAAGTTGTAGATCTTCCTGCCATAGACACGCGCGACCTCTTCCCAGGTGAGTGGGACGGACTCCGTCATGGAGTACCTACTCCATCAACGCCCGAGAAGGGCGTCCGGTTCCTAGGAATCCGAGGGAGGTGGCGGTTCCGGGGTCTGCGTGTCCGATTCCGTCTCGGTTCCTTCGTCGATGCCCTTGCGGAACTCCTTGGCCGAAGCACCAAGCGAACGGGCGAGGTCAGGCAGCTTTCGGGCTCCAAAGATGAGGAGCACGATCAGCAGAATTATCAGCCATTCTTGGCCTCTGAGACCGAGCAATAGGACCTCCTTACCCGCGCAGCTTAGCCCCCAGCCCGATATTGCCCCGCGATGGTCAGCCGATGGCCATGGAGTCGATGAAACGCTGAATCCGCTGCCGGGTCACGAATCGAACCCGGGGATTCATCGCTTCGACATCGTGGATCATGAACGGGCCGAGCTTGTCGCTGATCAGCAGCCCTCGTGTGGCGCCCGAGGTCCCGAACTCGACGATGAACTTCTGCACCACCTGCTCGTCCAGCTCGGGATGCGATCCTGAGTCGTGGGGCTCGGCGCGTATGAAAGTCTTCACCTTGTCCTTGGTCGCGATGAACGTCCCGTCGACCTGTGGGCTCACCTCGTATCCGAACATTTCGAGCAAGGCGAGGATCAGCTCGGGGCCCGAAGCGGTGGCCGGGTCGACTCCACGAGTCCGAATTCCGCGCTCCAAGCCCAACGGGATCCGCAATTCATTCCTGATCGGCCCGAGATCGTCCGCGGGTACGTCCACCCGCGTCTCGACCTGCGCCATCGGGTCGTCTTCGAACTGACTCGCGAACGGATCGCGGGCGATGTGGGTCAGATTCAGCATGTCGGGCTGGATAGCCACCGGTAGCTGACCCGGAGCCGGAAGGGTCGTTCTGCCGATCTCTCTCGAGTTGCCTCGCCCCGCAAAGACGACGATCTCGGTCACGTCATCGATGGGCAAAGAATGGCGCTTCTCCCGGACCACCTCGACTGCCTCGTCGACGAGCAGCTCGTTGAGAATCGGATCTTCCTCTTCAGGTAGTGGGACATCGAAGACCACCCGCGCCTCATGTCCGGATACATGAAACTCGCCGACGGCCAGGCGCTTGGTTAGCGGTTCCGGCTCATCCGGAGCACGCCTCAGCCACGAGGTGTCTTCGAGATCGACTGCAGCGGCCCTCTTGCGCTGCCTGCGCAAGCTGACGACCACAACCGCCAGAACCACTATGGCGATTACTGCTGCCCCTACCCCCTCCATCTGAGCTACACCTCTCTGTCGGCCATCCGACAATCCTACGTTGTGAGTGGGCAGGCGGCGATCACATCCAATCTGTAGATAGTTTGGGCCCATGAAGTCCGGATTCGCCATGATCGGAGTACCTGTTGACTCGGCGGGTGGTCCCGGCGGGACTGAGCTGGCACCCGCTGCGCTTCGCTCGCTCGGGCTCGGAGAGGCGATCCACGGCCGCGACGAGGGCGATCTCGAGGTTCGAATCAGGGCGGAGGGGCGCGACCCGGTCACCGGGGTTGTCGCTCTCGACGATGTGTGCGCCACGACCGCCGAGGTTCGGAGGGCCGTGGCCGAGACCCTTGCCAAGGAGGAGCGCCCCTTTCTCGTCGGCGGCTGCTGTTCGATCGTGCCCGGGGCCCTGGCCGGAGTGCGCGACGCCCGAGGCGCAGCAAGCCTCGTTCATCTCGACGGGCATCTCGATCTCTATGACTCGACGACCTCCCCCACGGGTGAGGCGGCAGACATGCCGGTCACGGTCGCCCTTGGGCTGGGACCTGCGGCCTGGGTCCAGGCGGCAGGCGGTCCGAGCCTGTCGGGCGGAGACGTCTGGATCTTGGGATACCGCGACCGCGAGCAGTCGGAGGTCGATGGGATGATCATGCCCGAGGATGTGGACCCCCCGATCGCATGCCTGACCACGGACGAGATGCGCTCTCTCGGCTCCGGTGACGTCGGGCGTCGGACGGCGGGCGCTCTCGCCAATGGGGTGGGCAACATCTGGGTCCACCTCGACCTCGACATCGTGGATCCATCGCTGTTCTTCGCCAACGACGCACCGGTGCCCAACGGCCTCGACTGGACAGAGTTGACGGAGCTCCTGTCCGCGGTCTGCTCATCACCTGCACTGGTCGGGATTTCGCTGGGTTGCTACAACCCGGAGAAGGATCGCAACCAGGAGAACGGAGCCCAGATCGTCGAAGTTTTTCGGAAAGCTCTAGGCGGGTTCGCCTGACTCGCCTTCAGACTTGATCTCAGCGAGAGAAACCTCGGCAGTGGCCTCGTCTGCTCCCTCGTTGAGACGCTCGATCATCCGATCCTTGGACGTGTAGGTGCCAAAGGCGGTGACTAGATCCCCGCGAATCAGGATTGTGTCGCCACTGGGAACCATCACGTCCCTTTCCCGCCTGATCGATACCAACGTCGACCCCTCCGGCCAAGAAATCTCGCGGATCGCACGCCCGTCTGCGATCGAGCCCGGCGGAACTCTGAACTCGTAGTAACCGGCGCCGGCGCCGGTGCGCTGGGCGAGCCGAGCGCGGTGCAGTTCGACGTCGGTGGCCGCGGTTAGGGCGTCGTGATAGGCGCGGACTGCATCCTCCCTCCTGAAGATACCGACCAACTTGGCGGGATCGTCCTCGGCCACGACAGGTAGCCGTCCGACGCCGAGGGCGGCCATTCGCTCCAACGCCCTCGAAACTCGTGTCGACGCCGTGACCGTGGCGGGACGTGGTGTCATTGCGTCGCCGACTTGGCTGCTGTCCGAATCGCCGAACCGGGCGATGTCGGAGATGGTGATGATCCCGACCAGACTGCCGTTGTCGACCACCGGAGCTCCGTGAGATTGGGCCTCACGCAGCCTCTTCTCCAAGGCGATCACGGTGTCGGCGGGCGAGGCCACCACTGCAGGACGCGTCATCACGGCGCCCACATCAATCGTGTCGAGAACGTCAACCTCTCCAGTTCGACGGACGCTGATGCCCATTCCCTTGAGAGCCATCGAGTAAATGGACTCAGGATGAAATCGCTCGGCGAGGAATGTGGCCAGCGTGGCCGTCAGCATCAAGGGCAGGATCAACTGGTAGTCCCGGGCCCCGGTCACCTCGAACACCAAGAGGATCGCGGTGAGCGGCGCCCGTCCGACCACCGCGAACATCGCCGCCATCCCGACCACGGCAAATGCCCCGCTGTTGAGATCGGAGAATCCCCACACCGGCGCCAGTAGGAGGGCGAATCCGGTGCCGAGTGCCGAACCCATGAACAGTGACGGCATGAAGGCCCCACCGGACGCGCCCG
>DATDJH010000225.1:0-6535 GCA_036520635.1 Acidimicrobiia bacterium | reverse complement strand
ATGACATTGGCGCCCATTCCGTCGGCGCGATGCGCAACGCCACGCCCACAGTCGCCATAGCCGATGACCACGAACGTAGAGCCTGCCAACAGGACGTTGGTTGCACGGATGATCCCGTCGAGAGCCGACTGGCCGGTCCCGTAGTGGTTGTCGAAGAGGTGCTTGGTCGCCGATTCGTTGACCGCCACTACCGGGACCCGAAGTGTCCCGTCCGCCGCCATCGCACGCAGCCGGATGACTCCAGTGGTGGTCTCCTCGGTGGAGCCAATCACCTCGATATCACGCCGATCGGTGTGGAGGATGGTGGCCAGATCTGCGCCATCGTCCATCGTGACTGCCGGTGCATGGTCGAGCACGGCATTGATGTGCTTGTAGTAGGTGTCCGCGTCCTCACCTCTGATGGCAAAGACCGAGATTCCCTCGGCCACCAACGCCGCCGCGACATCGTCCTGTGTCGACAGCGGGTTCGAAGCGCAGAGGATCGGCTCGGCGCCGCCGTCGCGCAATGCGAGCATCAAGTTTGCCGTCTCCGCAGTCACGTGAAGACAGGCCGCCACCACATGGCCCTCGAGTGGGGATTCCTTGGCAAACCTCTCCCGGATCGTCGCCAGCACTGGCATCCGCCTGCCGGCCCAGGCGATTCGCCTCGCGCCGTGCTCGGCGAGTTCGGGATTTGCGATGTCGTAGTTCATTTCATACCTCGGTCAGGAGTTTTTTCAGCTTTTCGATCGTGTCAACGGGAACCGGGTCGACACCGGCGGTCCCAGCGAGGAACAGCGAGACCAAATCCCCCACGACAACCAAAGACACCAATCTGGCGAGAGGAGTGTCGCCTTCCGCTGCGACTTCGGCAACCCAGGGAACCGCAGCTTCTGTGAGAGCCCGGGAGTGGGCTAGCCGATCCTTCACCCTTGGATGATCGGCACCCTCGGTGAGGGCCACTATCCCGAGAGACTCCCTGGTCAGATGGGGCATCGCCTCCCACCCCACGATCTCGTTGTGATCGAGCTCAGGGAGAATCGACCACCAAGCCGGAGTCTTCGCGTTCTCGTTGATCTGGGTCTTCCAACGTTGGGCCACGGCTCCGCTGATCGGCCCGCCTCCGTAGATGATGGGAATCCGCCCAGCCAGTCCCTCCGAAATCCCAGTTGCCAGTTCCCATCTCGGGCTCCCCTCGGTCGTTGCCCGGTCGGCAGCCTCGGCGGCCTCCAGCAACGCTGGGCCCTGATCGGGAATGATCCCGGCGGCCGACACCACACGGGCGACCGCTCCAAATAGGTAGCCCACCGCAGCTCGCGGCTGGGTCCCACCAGGAACAGCGATGCTCGGCCAGCCTCGCTCGGCGGTGATACGACCCAATTCACCACCAGCGGTGAGGGTGACAACGGGCAGGTCGCTCCCGATAGCAGACCGCACGACATCCAGCGTTTCCTCCGTGTTGCCCGAAAACGAGATTGCGATCAGCAGTGGCTTGCGTTCCCGGGCCCAACCGGGAAGCGGCCCGTATCCCTTCTGCACGGCGACTCTCCCCGCTCCAGATACGGCGAGGGCTGCAGCGAAGTCGCCGGCAATGCCTGACCCTCCCATCCCTGCAACCAGGACGTCAGAGGTCGGTTCGATATCGGGCACTTCGACATTGGCTGCCCAGCGAAGTTGATCCCCGAGGCTCCGAATTTGATCGATCATGTCAGGCATCGGGGCCTCCTTCGGCCTCTTCGACCAGCATCACGGGGATGCCGTCCCGAACCGGATATCGCCGCCCGCACTCGGTGCAAACCAGGCGCGAGGCCGCCTCGTCCTGATCGAGATCCGAGTGGTCGACGGGGCACACCAGGATCTCGGCGAGGGTGGGGTCTATCAAGCTCATGGCACTTCCTCAACAAGTCGCTCGATCTCGTTCACGAGGTTCGCAACGGAATCCGCGTCCGGTGCCTCCACATTCAACCGGAGAAGTGGCTCGGTGTTCGACGCCCGCAGATTGAACCACGCCCATCCAAGGTCGATGCTCAGCCCATCGAGCCGATCCTGAGTGGCGGAGGCGTAGGTCTTTGCCGCCACCTCGATCGAGGCCAGGGGGTCACGCACCGTGAGATTGATCTCCCCTGAGGCGGCGTAACGCTCGACGTCGCGTCTGAGCTCGGATAGGGGCCTTCCATCCTCGGTCATGACTCGCATCAGGATCAGCATCGCCAGCATCCCCGAGTCGGCGTTGAAATTGTCACGGAAGTAGTAATGGCCGCTGTGCTCCCCACCGAACACCGCACCCGATTCGGCCATCACCTGCTTGATGTAGCTATGACCCACCCTCGTCCTGATCGCTCGCCCTCCCGCCTCGGCGATGATCTCAGGGACCGCCCGTGATGTGATGAGGTTGTGGATGATTGGAGCACCCGGATGCCGTTGCAACATCCATCTGGCGATGAGAGCGGTGACCGTGCTCCCACTCAGAGCGTGGGCGGCGTCGTCGATGAAGAAGGCCCGGTCGGCATCACCGTCGAAGGCGACACCCAGGTCGTGACCGCCGTCCGCGACCTTGGCGATCAGGTCCTCGAGATTCTCGGGTTGGATCGGATCGGCCGGGTGATTGGGGAAGGTCCCATCAGGCTCCAGATAGAGACCGTCCAGTTCGGAGTCGAGTCTGGCGAACACTCGGGAAACAGTGATCCCCGCCATACCGTTGCCGCCATCGGCGGCAACCCGCATCTGCCCTATGGAAGATGGCTCGACTATTGAGAGCAGATGATCGACGTAGGCGTCCACCGCCGCATGGCTTTTGACGCTCCCCCTTTCCGTCGACGAGGGCTCGAATCCGGAGAGCACGCGATCCCTGATCTCATTCAGACCGGTGTCCGCCCCAACCGGCGCGGCCATCTCGCGGCATAGTTTGAGCCCGTTGTACTCGGCGGGGTTGTGAGAGGCCGTGATGATGGCGCCGGGCATGACGTTGGCTCCGGAGTAGTAATAGACGAGATCGGTTGGGACCTCTCCGAGGTCGACGACGTCGGCACCGGCTCCTGTGATCCCGGCCACCAGGCCTTCGAACAGCCCCTGGGAGGAGACACGGCAGTCACGGCCCACTGCTACCTCCCTGGCGCCGACCACCTCTACGAAAGCTGCGCCAGCCCTCCGAAACAGATCTGGCGTCACCTCTCCGTTGTCGGTGCGACCTCGAATGTCATAGGCCTTGAAAACGATTCGGGGGTCCATCGGGACCATCGAGTGTAGGGGTGGGTCTATCCGTCACCGATTCCTACACTCGCCCACTCCGATGCGCCCCACCCTCTCAATCGTCGTGCCCGTCTACAACGAGGCGGCCTTCATCCCCCAGGCGTTGCCCCTGCTCATCGCGGAGATGGAGAGCCTCGGCTTGCCCTATCGCATCCACCTCATGGAGAACGGATCGACCGACGGATCAGCGGACATCGCACGAGCTGTCGCCGGAGACGCGCCGATCACGGTGTCCTCCCTGGCGACGGCCGACTACGGGAATGCGATGAGACAGGGTTTTCTGGAAGCTGAGGGTGACTGGGTCGTCAATTTCGACATCGACTACTTCTCTGCCAACTTTCTCCAGGCAGTGATGTCGACACCGGACGCGGATCTCGTGATCGGATCGAAGAGAGACCCCGATTCACAGGACCGGCGACCGTGGATACGTCGACTCGCGACGCTTGTCTTCAATCTCATGCTGCGAACGATCCTGGGGTCGAAGGTCTCGGACACCCACGGCATGAAAGCGTTTCGTCACAACCTGGTCGACGACCTCGCTGCGATTGTTGTCAGTCGCCAGGACCTCTATGACACAGAGCTGGTGATACGCGCCGAGCGCAGCGGCTATCGAATCGTCGAAGTCCCGGTCGTTGTTGAAGAAATCAGGACGGCAAGATCGTCTCTCATGAAACGAGTCCCACGGACCATCGTCGGGCTGTTGAGAATCAGGCGGGTCCTTCGGACTGAGCGCTCAACGCAGCCTTCTTCCGCCTGAAGCCGACCACGCCGGCGCCGATCAGCACAACAATCCCAACTGCCGAGATGACCATGCCCCCGGTCTCGGCCCAGGTGTTCTTGAACTCGAGGACCACGTCCTCGCTAGTCGGGACTACAACCATCAATGATGGCGCGGCGCGCCACGGGCCCTCCGCTCCTTCCGCTACCCAATTCGGAAAATAGGAAACCTTGACAAGGTGAGGCACGCCCACGGCGGTGGTGTGAAAACTGATTCGATGGTCTTCGACGACGACGTCTGATACTGCATCCGCTGGGACGTCCAACTGTTCGGCTGGGCGTTCCGTCAGTGACTCGATGCGGGGCCATTCGGCGGGCCCGTCGGCAACCACCCAGCGATCCATATGGTTGATGTCCTCGTACCACTCCAGCGACATGTCATAGAAGCTGGGGAGGGTCACACCGTTCTCGTCGGTCACGGTGGCGTGCCCGGTCAACAAAGCCAGAAGGCCCCTCTCGCCAACGTCATACACCGAGGGCACGTAGCTCGCCGCTTCGACCAGGCCGGTCTCAGGCAGCGCGTAGATCGTGAATGGCGCGGTGGTGGCGAGCTTGGTGAGCTCGGGCATAGCGTCCGCCTTGGCCGTCGACTCCGGCGTCACTGATACGTAGTACGACACCCCGTACAGCTCGAGGTGCTTGATCCCCCTGTCCATCTCACCTGTGTGATAGGTCAGGCCGGGGATGGGGTTGGAAGGCTTCTCCGACATCTCCGAGGAGTTGATGAAATGGAATGGTGTCGTAAGCGATGACTCGAAGAACAGACCCTCCATCGATTTCTGGGAGCCCTCGGTCCAATATGGGATCAGCATCGGAGACATCGGTGTCCCGTATCGATTGAGCGCCTCGTTGTTGGCTTCCCAATGAACCCGCCCATCCGGGAGCTTGTCGAGCTCCACCATCAGCGCCTCGTATTCGGGCCATGGCTTCTTCGACTCATACCCCTCGTAGTTCCACTTCGACCAGCCATCGATGAACGTCACCCCGGCCAGGGCACCGAACACAATCACCACCGTGGCAAAGGCGGTCAGGAATTGACGCGTGCTCAGGTCGGACGACCAGAAGAACGACAGTGCAAGCAACCCCGCGCCGGCAAGGGCCACCGGTATCCACGCCCAAGCCGGAAAGTCGGCAGCATCCGCCACCAAGAAGGCGGCGACGACGGTGACGACCACGACCAGTAGCCGAGCCCAGTGCCCGGAAATTCGCGACGGGAGCCGTCGCGAAGCCCAAACGACGGCAGCTCCCACGCCGACTGCGGCGAAGAAAGCGACACCGAAGTACCAATACGGGAGCAGGCGCCCATTCCACAATTTCCAACGCTCGCCACCGAACAAGGTGGGGAACAATTCGGGCAGGACAGTGGGGAGGGGGTAATAGATCAAAGGCAGCAGGGTCGCTGCCATCAAGGGCCCCGCCCGAGATGTGTGACGGCTTGCCCAAATCGCACCGGGAATCGCTATCGGGATCAGGAGCCACAGCTCAACCGGGAAGACCTCCTCCCAGCGGGTGAGCGGAGACCATGCCATATCCGAGGTCAACCCGATCCGGGCCGCGAGGGGCACCGCCCAGAACGCCGCCATGGCAAACCCCCAGAAACCGATCGCCAGGGTCCGCCAGAAGCCCTTTCGCCACGGAAGGACGAATAGCGATGCGAACACAATCACGATCGTTGTGAGGACGTGGGAGAGCAGCATCGCGGCAAAGGCGAGCGCCGCCCACTTCACGTACTTCTTGTCCTCTCGCACCGCCTTGATCAGAAATGCCAGGTAGACCAGGGACAGGGCAAAGGACCATGAATAGGCGAACTCGCCGGCCAGGGTCGACGCAACGTTGCCGCCGTAGATGGAGTAGCTCTCGAGAAAGGCGAACACGGCTCCGGCGCCGGCGGCCACGATCGAGACGTGACGTCCCAGCAGCATCGACCGACCCAGGAAGTAAGCGGCCGGGGGGATCCCAAGGAGGCCGATCACTGTGACGACCTTGAACGCCACTCCGTAGGGCAGGAGCACGTCGAGGAGGACTATGACCAGTGAGGGAAGCGGGAAGTAGAAGTAGAAGGCGGGAAAGCCCGCAAACCAGTCATTTGACCAACCGAGGATCCGGCCGTGCGGAAGCAGATGGTCTCGGAGGTATGCCGGCCCAAAGACGTGGGCCCCCATGTCTCCACCGGTGGGAGTGGTTGCAGAAAGGATCCACCCGGGATTGAGGACGATCAGGATCACCAAAGAGATCCCGGCGAGAATGAGGAACGTCGGCCATGGGAAGCCCTGGCCGGCCCTCCGTTGGAGGGTCATGCGCGATGCTGGCGGACGATCTCCAAGACCTGGGCGACGTCGATGTCAACACCGTCCTTGTTCCACCACTTCTCCTCACAGTTGTGACAGGCGAAGAAGCGGACCTCGGTGCCGTCGGGCAGGAGATGCTCGATCTCGATCACATCAGGTTGAGAGCACTGGGGGCAGTCCATATCGATTCGTTGCTGCTTGGGGTCGGCACATGCTACGGCCCACCCAGACTTACGACAACG
>DATDJH010000224.1:0-3311 GCA_036520635.1 Acidimicrobiia bacterium | reverse complement strand
ATGGCCCTGGCTCGGGTGGCAGCGGAAGGCAGAGGAGTGGTTCTCTACATCCGGGGCCACGAAGGGCGGGGGATCGGGCTGCTCCACAAGTTGGCCGCCTACCGCCTCCAAGACGAAGGACTCGACACCGTTGACGCCAATGTGAATCTGGGGCTGCCGGTGGACTCGAGAGACTACGGAGTGGGAGCCCAGATCCTCTACGACCTTGGAGTGCGCTCGATGCGCCTCATGACCAACAATCCCACGAAGCGAGCCGGCATCGAGGGATATGGGCTCTCAATTGTCGAACAGGTGCCGTTGTCCATCGAGGCCAACGAGGAGAACCGGGACTATCTGCGAACCAAAGCCAATCGCCTCGGTCATCAGATGGACCTGGGGACCGGGGCATGATCCGGGTCGTAGAGGGATCCAAGTCCGGATCCGGGCTTCATATCGGAATCGCCGTCGCCAGTTGGAACCAGGGAATCACTGATCGCCTGCTCCAGGGTGCGGTCGACCGCCTCCAGGAGATGGAGGTCACAGAGATCACGATTCTGCGTGTGCCCGGCGCCCTGGAACTGCCGGTTGCGGCCAAGAGCCTGATCGCAAGTGGCTGTCACGCTGCGATAGCGATCGGAACCGTGGTCAAAGGAGACACTGACCACTACGACATAGTGGTCCGCGAATCCACGGCTGGAATAGCCGCGGTGGCCTTGGAGACCGGAGTCCCGGTTGCCAATGCCGTCCTCGCCGTTCATGAGTACCAGCAGGCATTGGAGCGCGCCGGCGAAGGCAGAGCCAACAAGGGCGCCGAGGCGGCGGAGGCAGCTGTCCTCAGCGCCACCGCCATCCGAGACTTGGGCGGAGCCTGACATCGGGCTGGTGATAAGGCATTGCCCACTGGTATCCTCTTTGGGACAACCGAACGCAAGAGCGGAAGCTGCTGCTTCCCCACCCGTCCGCCCGATCGACGACGATAGAGGCGAGTCGAGGTCCACTACACCGGCCTTGCCGGCTATGAGCAGCAAGTTTTCGCTTGCTGCTTTCTCATTTGCACTCAACAGGAGGTAACAGCATCACCAACGAGCTCCGCGTGAACGGCGCGATTAGAGCGAAAGAGGTGCGGGTAGTCGCACCCGATGGCTCCCAGGTCGGAGTGAAGAAGCTCGATGAGGCCCTTTGGCTTGCCGAGCAACTCGATCTGGATCTCGTCGAAGTGGCACCCAACGCCAAACCGCCGGTGTGCCGATTGATGGATTACGGGAAATACAAGTACGAGTTGTCCGTCAAACAACGCGAGGCTCGAAAGAAGCAAACTCGAACCACGATCAAAGAGCTCCGCATGAAAGTGCGGATCGGCGATCACGACTTCGACATCACCAAGCGGAAGGCCAAGGACTTCCTGGCCGAGGGCGACAAGGTCAAAGTGACCATTCGTTTCCGGGGTAGAGAGCAGGAACGACCCAGTTTTGGGAAGGACCTCCTCGACCGTCTCGCTGAGGAGTTGTTGGAATTCAGTGTCGTGGAGCAGGTGCCGAAGATCGAGGGTCGAAGCATGACGATGGTGCTGGCACCGGCGAAGAAGGCAAGAGCCGCAGCCGAGAGCAGCGAAGAGAATTAATCAAAACAGGAGGACGCTGTGCCAAAGATGAAGACCCACAGCGGAGCCAAGAAACGGATCAAGGTGACCGGGTCCGGCAAGATGATGAGGGGCCAGTCTGGCCGCGGACATCTCAAGCTGGCCAAGGGAAAGCATGTGTTCCGCCGCCGGGCCGGACAGGTCGAGCTCGCGCCTGGCGACGCCAAGACCGCCAAGAAGCTGCTCGGTCGCTGAGGATTCAGGAGGTATGAGATGGCACGTGTAAAGCGCGCGGTTCACGCCAAGAAGTCACACAAGAAGGTCCTCAACCGCGCCAAGGGCTACAAAGGCGCCAGGAGCCGGCGATACCGCACCGCCAACGAGCAGGTCATGCATGCGATGCAGGACGCCTATCGCGACCGGCGTGCCCGCAAGGGCGAGTTCCGTCGACTCTGGATCGCCCGCATCAATGCGGCGGCGCGTCAGAACGGGACCACCTACAACCAATTGATCGCTGGGTTGAAGGCCAACGAGATCGAGGTCGATCGCAAGATGCTGGCCGAGATGGCCGTGAATGACCCGGGTGCCTTCGCCCAACTCGTAGAGGCTTCCAAGCAGGGCTAATCGCCCCAGACAGGCGAAAGGTGATGCCGGTCCGCAGCCACAAGAACCGCATGGTGGTGGAGGCGGCCCGGCTTCATCGCGCCGGGGAGCGTAGGGACCAGGGCCAGACCCTCATCGAAGGACCGCACCTTCTCGACGAGGCGCTCTCTGCCGGGGTTAAGCCGTCACTGGTGTTCGCCCTGGAGGGTGATGTGCCAACGGCCGATCTGTCGACGTTGCATGCCTTCGATCTGATCCTGGTGGACGAGTTGGGACTGACCCGGGTCGCGGGAACCAAGAGCCCGCGAGGTCCGGTGGCAGTCATTGAGATCCCTTCCCAACCGAGCCTGGGCTCGAAGAATGTGCTCGTGGCGTGGGGAGTCGGCGACCCGGGCAATGTCGGCACCATGATCCGAACCGCAGCCGGGTTCGGTTGGTCCTTCGCATACACCAAGGGAACTGCCGATCCATGGGCGCCGAAGGTGCTTCGAGCCGGGGCCGGGGCCCACTTCCGGACCGGAGCAGTCGCCTTGGATTCCTTGGAGGAGTTACACCAGCTCGGGTACCGAACCCTGTCCACGGTGGTCGCCGGTGGTGAGGATCCAATCGCGGTCGGCTCCGGGCCACTCGCCGTGTTGATCGGAGACGAGTCGTCGGGCCTTCCTCCGAGTGTTGTTGCCGACTCCAGTCAGAGAATCACCCTCCCGATGCCAGGTGGCATCGAAAGCCTGAATGCGGCCACGGCAGCAGCGATCTTCGTCTACGAGCTGTCAAAGGGCGCGTCGCCCCGGTAACGAAGTCCGAGGAGAGCAGGCGACCGCTCTAACCTGCCGCCCACATGGATGTGATCGCGGAGCTGGAAGATGCTCTTTCCGGAGCCGCCGCCAGAGTCGACGGCGCAGGGTCCGTCGAGGAGCTGGAAACGGTCGAGAGCTCCCTTCTCGGCAAGAACTCTGTTGTCGGCTCGGTCCGACGCGCCATGGGCGGCCTGGAGCCATCGCAACGACCTGTTGTGGGTGCCCGGCTCAACGAAGTCACAACCGAAATCGATCGCCTGATTGCCCAACGCCGTGTCGCCCTCTCGATCCTCGACGAGCAGCATCGACTGACCGGTGACCGCATCGACGTGACTCTGGAGTCGGTCAACTTC
>DATDJH010000223.1:0-2272 GCA_036520635.1 Acidimicrobiia bacterium | reverse complement strand
GGGGACCCTCGTCGATGCTCCGATGGTGGGCGAGTCGCCGGCCAACCTGGAATGCCGGGTGTTGAACGTGATCGACATCGGTATCGAGACCAGGATGGTCGTGGGTGAGGTCGTGATGATCCATGTGCGCGAGGACGCCCTGGAAGGGACGAGGGTCGACTCCGACGTGATCCGGGCGATCGGGCGTCTCTCCGGATCCTTCTACACCACCACCCGTGACCGTTTCGAGATGCGCCGGCCCGGCTGAGCCCTACTTGCAGCCGTTGGCGATCAGCGTCGGGTAGGGATTGATCGGGAGGCCCTTCAGATACATTCCAAAGTGGAGATGAGGACTGCCTCCTGCCGCGTTGCCCGATGTCCCCACATACCCGATGACGTCACCGGCGCTCACTTTGCCGTCGGTCTCCTTCGCCGAGAGGTGACTGCCGATGTACTCCACCCCGTCTGCTCCCTTGAGGTTGAACTGGAGACCGCCGAGGACGCCGGTTTTGAACTTCACGGTGCCTGAAACCGGAGCGAAGATGGGTGCGCCAAACTTGGTGAAGAGGTCGTTGCCTTCATGGAACCTGGTTCCTCCGGCCCTGGGGAAGCCCCAATCATTGAAGAAGCTGGCGCCTTTGACCGGGCACACCCATGCCCCTCCCGCCGGAACCTTGAGACTTCGACCTGCCCGAATCAGGTTGATGTTCGATATTCCATTGGTTGAGGCGATCTTCGAGACCGACGTGCCATAGCGATTGGCGATATCCACTAGGCGGTCTCCGCGCTGCACGGTGTAGGTGCCCGATTCGCTGCTGCCCCGGGATGTGTGCCCCGGCCCATCCAGGAAGAGCCTGGTGCCGGTGTAGATGACGTGATTGGTGATCCCGTTCGCCGTAGTGATTGCCTCGACGCTGACACCCTCTGCCTTGGCGATCTGCTCGAGGGTCTCGCCCTTCTTGACGATGTGATATCGACCGGAGCGGGCGCTGTTTCCGTCCGGCTTCTGATTGGAGCCGTTGCTGTCGGAGCCTCCCGTGGATCCACCCGAGCCGCCGCTGCTCCCTGAACCTCCGGCGGATCCCGGCACGACCAGCTTCTGATCGGGACGGATCAGGTTGGGGTTGTCGAGTTTGTTGGCCTTGATCAGCGCGGCGACAGTCGTCCCGTACTTCTTGGCGATCGTGTACAGGCTCTCGCCGCTCGACACGACATGCGTGCGATCCTTGCTCGGTATCACCAGCACCTGACCGGCGCGAATCAAATTCGGGTTTGAGATGTTATTGGCGGCAGCCAGGTCCGACACCGAGACGTTGTTGTCCCTGGCGATAGCGCCAAGCGTGTCGCCGGGTTTCACGGTGTAGTCAACCGAGAAGAGGGCGACGAGAAGAGTGAGCGCCGTGGCTACCGAAGCAGCCCGGACGCGACGATCGACCGGCATGAAGGCACAGCTCCTTCAGCCCCTGAACCGCTCCGCCCGACCACCCTACCCCCCGAGACCGCGTTTTCCAGAAAAAACTCGGAGCTGTCCACAGGCGGCATCGATGTCCCGGCCCCTGGTGTCGCGAATGGTGACGTTTACCCCGCGACCTTCGAGCATTCCGGCAAAAGCCCTGATCACAGTGCCTTTTGGGGCCTTTTCCTGGGTCAGGGGAGTGGGGTTGAGGGCGATGAGATTTACATGGGCGCGCAACCGCAATGCGATGCGGGCCAGTTTCTCGGCCTGTTCGGCCGTGTCGTTGACCCCGTCCATCATGGTCCACTCGATCGAAAGCCGGCGACGCTTCTTCTCGAGGTATTCGGCCGCCGCGGCCTCCAATTCTTCCAACGGGTACCTCTTGTTGATGGGCACCAGGCGGCTTCTCAACTCATCGTCGGCTGCGTGCAGGCTGATCGCCAGGTACACCGGCCACGGTTCGTCCGCCAGCATCCGGATCCCGGGGACGATGCCCACAGTGGAGACAGTGATCGACCGAGCCGAAAGGCCCATGAACTCGATCATCCGACGGATCGCCTCCCTGACCCGTGGGTAGTTGGCGAGGGGCTCACCCATCCCCATGAAGACGATGTTGGTGAGGTGATCTGGGACTCCAGGCATGCCGATCTGGCGCAGGAATGCCTGGGCGAAGGCGACCTGAGCCACGATCTCTCCGGCTTCGAGGTTGCGCTCAAATCCGAACTGCCCGGTTGCACAGAAGGTGCAGCCGAGAGCACAGCCCGCCTGGCTCGAAATGCAAAGCGTCGCTCGACGCGGATAACCCATCAGCACGGATTCGATGGCGGCACCGTCGGG
>DATDJH010000222.1:0-9402 GCA_036520635.1 Acidimicrobiia bacterium | reverse complement strand
GGTCGGATTCGCGACGATCGAGGAGGCAATCAATGCCTTTCGCCAGGAGGAGACCTGGACATTACGTGAGGATTGGCAGGCCCTTACCCCTGGTGACATATCGGAATCACCGGTTGAGTTCCTCGACGAGCGAGGCTGGGTCTACCTCTCGGTCAATCTCGTTCGCTTGAACGACTCATGGCTTGTAAACGGCTACGAGAGCTGCGTTCCGGCTAGTTCGTAGAATCGTCGGCCTCAACCAGTCTTCGGTTCCCAGTTGGTCGCAATCGACGCCACCAACACCCCGATTCCGACCACAGCACCGACGACGACCAGCCAGCTTGGTAGACCGAACAGGAACCACCCGAGCCAGCCAATCAAGTAGATCGACAGCGCCTCCACCCACTGCATGAGTGCGCTCAGATTCTCGTTCCCGGCGGCTTTGGTCGGCAGATAGACCAGAGCCGAAAAGGCGCCCACAACCATCAAGAGCAAAGCCAGCCCGATGAGGAAGACGTTGACGACATCGGGCGCCGTGCTGCGGGCATCGGCGGTCCCATAGGTGAGGATTGCGAGGGTGGCGACCAGGATCAGTGCGGATGTCACCGGATGCGTCCGGAGCAATTCACCGACCGAATTCATCGGTCCATTGTCCCAGGCTTCAGGTGACGGTGACCGATACGTCGCGGAAGTCCTCGTACATCCCGGTCTCCACAATGTGTTTCAAGCGGATGATCGCCGTGTGCACGTCGAAAAACCGGGTGTAGAGAGGGGAAATGCCGAACCGGAGAGTGCCCGGGGCCCTGAAGTCGGCGATGACCGAGGCCCCGTCGATGAGAGCCCTTGTGATCGGCCAACCGTCGGGATGTGAAACGGCGACATGGGAGCCGCGCCGATCGGAATCAGACGGTGATGCGAGGACGAAACCCAAGGGCTCGAGATGGGTCTTCCAGAGTGAGATCAGAAACTCGGTGAGTGCCACCGACTTCGCCCTGATCCTGTCCACCCCTGCCTCGGTCACGTCACGGACTCCAGCCTCAATCGCGGTCAGAGACAGAATCGGCATGGTGCCGGTGTGGAAACGTCGGATTCCCTCGACCGGGTTGAAGTCGAGGTCCATAGCAAACGGGTCGGAATGGGCCCACCAGGCGGTGATCGGATTCCCGAGGGTGGTCTGAAGGTCCGACCGCACATACAGGAACGCCGGTGCCCCCGGACCACCGTTGAGGTACTTGTAGGTGCACCCGACTGCCAGGTCCGCTCCAACAGCCCCGAGATCGATGGGAACCGCACCGACCGAATGGCTCACGTCCCAGAGCATCAGTGCACCCGCGTCATGGGCGAGGCCGGTCATCGAGTCCATGTCATAGGTGTATCCGGATTTGAAGGAGGTCGAAGAGAGTGAGACCAGCGCAGTGTCATCGTCGATCGCCGCCGCCAGACCATCGATCGGGCCGTTGATCCCGTCTGATTCGACGACAACCAGGCGAAACTCGTCGCCCAGCAATCCGGCGACCCCGGAGAGGACATAGATATCGCCCGGGAAGTTGAGATCGTCGGTGACGATGGTGTGCCTGCCGGGCCGTGCCCGAACTGCCGCAGTCGCCAGTTTGAACAGATTCACAGACGTCGAATCGGAGATGATCACCTCGCCGGACGAGGCGCCAACCAAAGGGGCGACCAGGTCTCCCAGCCTCAGTTGTAGGTCCCACCAACCTTCGTTCCATGACCTGATGAGACGGTCCCCCCACTCCGCCTCGACAGCGATGTCGATGGTGCCCCTGGCGGACAACGGCATCCGGCCCAGCGAGTTCCCATCGAGATAGATCAGGTCGGGTTCGGTGAAGACGAATCGATAGCGAAATTCGGCCAGGGGGTCTGCGGCGTCAGCCGCGAGCGCCTCCTGATATCCCATCTCGGTCGGATAGGGGCCCAACTCCTCGAGTGTCCTCATGAGTGTCCTCCCTGTGCCGGCCAACGTCGGGCCGCGGCGGGATTCGAGCGTACCCTGGCCCGGTGCCCCTCGAAGTGACCCGCGACGACATCCTGGCGGCCGGCGGGCGCATCGCTGGCCATGTTCGGCGCACACCGGTGATCGAAATAGGCGAGGTAGACGGCGCCGAATTCTCATTGAGTCTCAAACTCGAGTCGTTGCAACGCACTGGCTCCTTCAAGCTTCGCGGGGCCTTCTCAGCTCTGACCGCGGCCGAGATACCGGAATCCGGGGTGGTTGCTGCGTCGGGCGGGAACTTCGGGCTGGCCGTGGCGTGTGCCGCAGGGGACCTCGGGCACCAGGCGACGATCTTCGTGCCCGAGACGTCGCCCTCGGAGAAGATCGGGAGGATCGCGGCTTACGGCGCCGATGTGCGCCAGGTACCGGGTTTCTATCCGGAGGCCCTGAAGGCCGCCAGATCGTGGGCGGCGGAGACCGGGGCCTTCCAAGCCCACGCCTACGACCAGAAGGACGTAGTCGCCGGACAGGGGACTTGCGGGCGGGAGATCATCGAGGACCTTCCGAACGCCGACACCGTGATTGTGGCGGTGGGCGGTGGCGGGCTCATCGCCGGCGTTGCGAGCTGGATCCGAGAGGACGCCCGAGTGGTGGCGGTCGAGCCTGAGCTATGCCCGAGCCTTTACGAAGCACGCCGCGCCGGCGAGCCGGTCGAAGTCGGCATCGGGGGGATCGCGGCGTCGTCCTTGGGCACCTACCGGATCGGGGATCATTGTTGGGCGGCAAACAAGTGGATCGACGACTCGGTCCTGGTCAACGACTCCCAGATCGAGGATGCCCAGCGATGGCTGTGGAACGCATGCCGGATGGTGGCTGAGCCGGGCGCGGCGGCCACGATTGCTGCCCTCAGGTCCGGTGCCTATCGCCCATCCGTGGGCGAGCATGTGGTCGTCGTCATCTCCGGCGCCAACACCAACCCAGGAGCGGTTGGCTGATCAGGGGCGGGGAATGGCCTCCATCAAGCCGAATACCTCTCCACCTGGGCCCTCCACTTCGACCCAGCGGCCGACTCCCGGCAGCTCGATGATGTCCGTCAACAGCATTCCGCCGCTGATCTCAACCGCCTGGATGGCGGCATCGAGGTCTTCGACGTCACAGGTGGTCATGGTCTTCGGACCGTCCTCGCCCGCCCGTGCCACCGCGCCGTTGATCCCGGCTCCTTCACCGGTGTCGAGCAGCCAGTACTCCTGGTCTCCCCATTGCTGGGCCTGCCACCCGAAAGCCTTGATCAGGAAGTCGACAGTCGCCTTCGGATCAGCCGAATAGAACTCGAAGTGTGTGGGGCGGACCGGCACCGGTGTTTCTCCTCTTGATTTACATGTAGAACGTAGAACGAAGAAGCGAGAACGCAACCGATTAGACGGAGACGGCCTTTCGCACACGCACTTTTTTTCCGAGGTGGTGGTCGAGTAACTCCCACACTTCGGGCCGGGCCAGGGTGCGCTTCATCGAGATCAGGGTGCGGGTAAAGGTGGCCACCGCCCGCGAGGCGTCCATCGGGTTGGGGCGTAGGGCGTTCTGAACTGACGGTGCGGGGCTGAGGACCACCACGTCGCAGTTGGGCCACGCCTCCTTGATCAGCCGGGTCTCCTCGGCGAGTGATCGTTGCCCTGCCCGATCGAACATCTTCTCGTGGAACCGCGCCCGCTTTCTCTGGACATCGGCGACGAGGGGGGCCAACACCAGAACCAGGTCGAGGGGGCGCTTCGAACCGAGGACCAGGTCGGCGTGTGTGCCCGAGCTCACGCCCCCGTCCACATACAGGCGGCCATCGATCTGGTACGGGCGGAAGAGGAGGGGAATCGCGGAGGACGCGGCCACCGCATCGGCCATCCCCACTGCTGGTGCCGTTGCGGTTCCAAACGCAACCCTGGTGCGGCTCCTCACGTCGTAGGAAACGATCGCCGTTGGCTTGTCTGGCCATCCAGCGGCCTTTTCCTCCCCGATGTGAGTCACCACCCAACGAGCGAGTCCCTCTGCGTGATATGCGGCGGGGGAGGCCATGAAGAACGTCAGTCCAGGGTTCTTGATGCCGGGAACGATCCCGTGACGGACCCACTTCCCAACTTGCACGCCGGGGTCCCGGTTGTAGACATGACTGCGAATGCGCTCCGTCACCGCGTCGCGGTCGTCGGTGGGTAGCACCAGGGAGTCGAGCCCGAGGGCGTCGTTTCGGAGTAGAGCGGTTACGAACGAGCCGCCCGACGTGCCAACGACGACGTCAGCACTGTTCGGCTCCCAGCCGGTGGCGAGACGGATCGTCATCAGCGCAGCCATCTCATAGGCGGCGCCAGTGATCCCTCCCCCTCCGAGGACCAGTCCTACCCTGTTCACCCGGTCACCATAGGACAGTCATCGTCCGTTTCAGTAGCGTTCCTTGAATGCCATTGCGTCGGGTCGACACCGCGCCCGACCTCATCGAAGCTGTGGTCCTCGCCTCCCAATGGTCTGAATCCCCGCATCAACCATCGCTGAGCGAAGCGACCCGGCTCCAACTTCGTGAGGGTCGTGGAACGGGATTCGTGTCGGACGATCCTTCGGGGGTCGTCACCCTGACGGCCACGAAGTGGCCTGAGATGGCGATGGTGGAGATTGCGGTGCCGCCTTCCGATGCGGCTTCGCATGTCTGGGATGCGGCGGAACCGGCTGTGGTTTCGGCGGCAAGAGAGAGAGGGTTTAGGGCCCTGGAACTCTTGACCTGGGATACGGCACTTCAGAGTCGATTGCGGGAGCAGGGATGGACCGTGGCGAGGTCGATCAAGCGGGGGAGCATGGAGGCCGCCCCCCTCCCCGCTTCCGGCGGTACCTACCCCAACGTCGCTTCGCTCCTGGGGGGAGAGACTGACCTCGATCAACTGATCGAGGTCTACAACCTTGCCTTTGCCGATCATCCGGATGCCGGGGAATGGGACCGTGCAGAGTTGGACAAACTGTTCTCCGAGCCCTGGTTCGATCGGAGGGGCTTACTCGTAGACCGGACGGCCGAGCTGCTCACGGGTTTCTGTTGGACCAAGGTGCATCCTGATGGTGTTGGGGAGATCTATCTGCTTGCGGTGCGACCCGGGCACAGCGGGCGCGGCTTGGGGCGGAAATTGGCCATCACCGGCGTCGACTACTTGAAGGTCGAACGCGCCTGCCCGGAGGTCATCATTTACTGGGACGCCTCCAATGAGACGACCGACAACCTCTACCAATCGATCGGATTCAGCGTCGACCGTTTGGGTGAGGTCTTTCAGCTCCGTTTGTGATCAGCCGAAGGAGTTGCCGCACCCTGAGCAGCGGGCATCCTCCTCTTTGGTAGGCCCATAACACCATGGGCATGGCAGATCGTCGCCTCGCTCGTCCCGTGGCGTGACCACCAGATGAGGATCGACCCTGTACTGATGGTTTCCGCGTATCCCCTTAGCCAAAGCGAACAGACCCGTTGTTGCGGTCGCTGCAACCAATGCTTCGAACACCAGTCCGTCCTCCTTGCTCCAGCCAGGAGAGGCTATGACGGGCAGTGGCGAATTTCGCGGATTTCGCCCGGCTAGGTGCCGAGCACGGCCTCGGTGAGGTCGTCAACCAGGTACTGGAGGCTGCCCAACCGGCCGTCTCGGACCTCGGCGGCCTCGAGCATCATCATCGCCGAGTGATAGGCGACCCACGGCCGATAGCGACTCTCGGGAAGCTCGGCGCCGTAGCCAGAACGGAAGGAGGCGGCAGCGTCCTCCCCGATGTTGCGCGCCAGCTGCCACACCGACAAGGTCAGGTCCCATTCGGACGGGGCCAGGGTTGCCCACTCCCAGTCCACGATGGTGACTTTGCCCTCCTCGTCGATGACGAACTTCGATAACACCGGCTTGGTATGAGCTGGGACAGGGACAGTGGCCAATGGAGGTTCCAACTCGAGAGCTTTGTCCAAGACCACCTGCTCCATGCCGAAGCGCCTCCGATAACGCCCGAGACGTTCGATTGTCGAGCGGTAATGGCTCAGCACGTAGTCCGAGTCGATCCCTGCGGCGAGATTGGTGATTTGCGCCCCCGAGGTGTGGATTCCGCGCAATGCAGCACCCGAAGCCTCGACGGCATCGAGGTTCTTGGGGAGATTGGCCAGATTCCAGTGGCCGCCATCGGTCGTCTTGAGCCAGGCCATGTCGCCTTCGAGCCCGAAATTGATGATCCGGGGCACGGAAGGGGCTGCGGCCAGCGCTTCGAGGGCATGCCGTTCCCGTCGCTCTCGTGAGGCGACCGGATAGACCTTGACGATCGTGCTCTGATTCTCCGCTTCGAGAATCCGGAAAACCTTGTTTGCACCTGACGAAAGCTCTCGAACAGTCCCACTCGGGTTGAGACTCGCAACTAACTCTCGTGCATCCATTCCCTGATTTCCCCTCGTTGCGGGCAACACCGACCAGACTGCTCTGGCTGGCAGTTAGCCTCTGGCGCGCTTCAGGCTAGCGAGATATAACCCGTGCCAATAGAGCTTCGTTACCCGGATGGGAAGGTCGTCGAACACGCCGACGGGTCGACCGCGCTCGATGTGGCGGAGTCAATTGGCCCTCGATTGGCCAAGGCGGCGGTGGCCGCGAAGCTCAACGGCGACCTGGTGGATTTGTCTCGGCCCATCCTTGAAAGCGGCGATTTCGCGGTGGTGACGCTCGACAGTCCAGAGGGGCTCGACGTCCTACGACACTCTTCGGCGCATGTTCTGGCGCAGGCAGTGCTCGGCCTCTTCGACGAATCGACCTTTGCCATCGGCCCCGCCATCGAAGACGGCTTCTACTACGACTTCAAGGTCGATCGACCCTTCACGCCTGAAGATCTGGAGCAGATCGAGCAGCGAATTCAGGAGATCATTGCCGCCGATCAGCCGTTCACCCGCCAGGCGGTTTCCAGGGATGAGGCGCTCGAAATCTTCTCCCGGCATCAGTTCAAGAGGGAGATAATCGAGGGTGTCGACCCGGGCGAAGGGGCGGCCGGCGAGCAGGTGACCCTCTATCGCAATCTCGATTTCGTCGATCTCTGTCGGGGCCCGCATCTGCCTTCGACCGGTCGGATCCCTGCCATCAAGCTCCTGAGAAGTTCCGGGGCATATTGGCGGGGCGACGAGAACCGGGAGCAGCTACAGCGCATCTATGGAACATCGTGGCCCTCCACCGCCCAGCTCGAAGAGCACCTGACCCGTCTCGATGAGGCCGAGAAGCGAGACCATCGCAAACTCGGTCCCGAGCTGGACCTGTTTAGTTTCCCAACCGAGCTCGGATCGGGCCTCAGCGTCTGGCACCCGAAGGGGGGCATGCTTCGCAAGACGATCGAGGATCACAGCCGCACCCTCCACGAGCGCTTCGGGTTCGAGTTCGTGTTCACGCCGCATCTGGCCAAGGCGGACCTGTGGAAGACCTCGGGTCACCTCGACTACTACGACGAGAACATGTACCCGGGCATGGAGCTGGACAATGACCAGGAGTACCGGGTCAAGCCGATGAACTGCCCCGGCCATGTCCTGATCTACAAGAGCAAGGGCCGGTCCTACCGGGAGCTGCCGATCCGGCTCTCCGAGTTGGGAGGCGTCTACCGGTACGAGAAGTCCGGGGTCGTCCACGGTCTGTTACGGGCCAGGGGTTTCACCCAGGACGACTCCCACACCTTTTGCACTGCCGAGCAGCTGCCGTCTGAGCTCGATCTCCACCTCGATTTCGTGCTCACCTGGCTGCGCGACTTCGGATTCACCGAGTTCGAGGCCGATCTCAGCACCCAGCCGGCGAAATCGGTTGGTGAGCAGTCACGTTGGGAGGTGAGTGAGAAGGCGCTCGCCGACTCCCTCGACCAGAAAGGCGTCCGCTACCGAATTGCCGAAGGCGAAGGGGCCTTTTACGGCCCAAAGATCGACGTCCACGTCAAGGACGCCATCGGGCGTCGCTGGCAGGTCTCGACGATCCAACTCGACTTCACCCTTCCTGAGCGGTTTGGCCTCGAATACACCGCTTCGGGCAACATCCAGGAGCGCCCCTACATGATCCACTGTGCCAAGGCAGGCTCCATCGAGCGCTTCGTTGGGGTGTTGGTGGAGCACTATGCCGGCGCCTTCCCGATGTGGCTGGCGCCCGTGCAGGTCTCGGTGATCCCGGTGGCTGACCGCCACCACGAATACGCAAACTCCGTCGCCGCAAAGCTGCGTGACCCGGGGTTGCGGGTCGAGGTCGACGGGACCGAGGAGACCGTGGGGGAGAAGATCCGTCGCGCTCTCAGCCAGAAGCACCCGGCCGTCGTCGTCGTGGGCGACCAGGACGTCGACAACTCGACTGTGGGGCTGCGCCTCTACGGCGAAGAGCGGGACACCAGAGACGTCCCGCTGATCGAGGCCACCAATCGACTCGTCGACCTGGCGAAGAGACCTGTTACGTGACCGAACCGGAGTCACCACGGGTCGATCGGGAGGGGATCCACATCGAGCGAGATCTGGCTGACTCCATCTCGATCGAGGAGGAGCTCGACTCCAACGTGGTCGGCCCGTATCGGTTCCCGTCACCGATGCGTCGCCGGATCGCAGGATGGGTGTTCGTGGTCGGGGCGGTGCTCACAGTCGTGCTTCTCGACGACGGATGGATTCCAGCAATCGGGTTCGTGGCCCTGGCACTTTGGCAATTCGCCTCGGCCTGGCCGCTCAATATCGACGAGCATCGCGCCCTCTCGATTGCAGGCGCCGCGGTCGACTTTCCGGTGGGTCACGCTTCGGCCGCAGTCACCTTTCGCGGGTTTCGCTCGGTGCCGAGATGGAGCGTGGTTCTCTATTCAGCGGTGGAGCCTCCAGACCAGCGCGCGCTTGTGGTGGTCGATGCGGTTACCGGCGAGCTCGCCGAAGAGCCTTACGTGGAGGACGTTCCCGAAGTCTGACTCAGCGCTCGTCCAAGGGGACGAAGTCCCTTGGGGCGGGCCCGACATACACCTGGCGCGGCCTGAAGATCTTGGTCTCCGAGTCGGCCATCAGCTCGCGCCATTGCGATATCCACCCCGGCAGCCGCCCGAGGGCGAAGAGGACGGTGAACATGTCGATCGGAAAGCCCATCGCCCGGTAGAGGATCCCCGAATAGAAGTCCACATTCGGATAGAGCTTGCGGCTTATGAAGTAGTCGTCGGAGAGGGCGACTTCCTCGAGTTGCAGGGCGACGTCGAGCAGGGAATCGTCCACCCCCAGGGCGTCGAGGACCTCGTCGGTCGCCTGCTTGATGATCCGGGCCCGGGGATCGAAGTTCTTGTAGACCCGATGCCCGAAGCCCATCAGACGGAACGGATCGTCCTTGTCCTTGGCCCGGTCGATCCACTTCGAGATCTCTCCGCCGTCCGCCACGATCATCTCGAGCATGGCCAACACGGCCTCGTTGGCCCCCCCGTGCAGCGGCCCGGAGAGGGCATGGATGCCTGCCGAAACC
>DATDJH010000221.1:0-3852 GCA_036520635.1 Acidimicrobiia bacterium | reverse complement strand
TTGCCTGGGCCTCGACCAAACGAGAGGCGCTCGAAGGATTCGAGACTGAGCCCCCGAATGTCAAAGACGTCCTCACCGGGGCCATCATCGGCGCCGTCGGTGGGATCACAACCTCGCTGTACGTCCTATTGATCCATTTTGTCGATGTCACCGACACTTTCCCCAAGATGGGGCCTCCGACAGTCAGCGTGATGACCTTTGGCAAGGAAATTGGTGTTGGCCTGGCATTGCTGACTCTTGCTGCGATTGTCGCCGGGGCTGCCGGTGCTGCGATTCGCCTCCTCCCCGATCGGGCTCGGAAGGCCGTTGGCCTCGGTGCGCTATGGGTGCTGGGCCTGGCCTTCCTCGAGCTCGTCGTGACCGATGTATTCGATTTCGCCCCCGCCATACCCAAGTTCCTCTATGCGGTGAACGGTGGCCTCAACATCTACGCAGCGGTGACGATCTTCGTCGCCGTCACGGTGCTTGCTTATTTCTTCGTAGGCGGCCGAAGCGTGCTTCGTGAACGTCTTGTCGGGGCCGATGCCAAGGGGCGTTCCCGACCATCGACTCTTGCCTTCATCCTGCTCGCGGTCGGGATCGCTGTCCTCCCGACGATCCTTGGTGGCGTCATCAACGAGTTGCTCATCAACGTGTCTCTGTTCATGCTGATGGGCCTCGGGCTCAACATTGTCATTGGCTACGCCGGGCTTCTCGATCTCGGCTACGTCGCCTTCTTCGCGGTAGGTGCCTATACGACAGCCGTGCTCACCTCGCCGATCAGCCCCACCTGGAACCCGGAGCTGAGCTGGTGGATCGCAGTCCTTGTTGCCATGTTGCTGGCAGTCGTAGCCGGGATCATGGTTGGCACCCCGGTCATCAGGATGCGCGGCGACTACCTGGCAATTGTCACCCTCGGCTTTGGGGAAATCGTCCGCATCTTGTTGCTCTCGGACTGGCTCAAGCCATATTTCGGCGGTGCCCAAGGAATCAGGAACATTCCGGGGATTCCATTCTTTGGCAAGAGCATCTCATCGGTGGATCCCCAGCTCTTCGTCTACTTCTCTTCGTTCTTCGTCTTGATCGCAGTATTCATCTCATATCGGGTCCAAAATGCCAGGGTGGGCCGGGCCTGGGCCGCGATGAGAGAGGACGAGGACGTCGCGGAGGCGACCGGTGTGGGAACGGTCACCGCCAAACTTCTGGCCTTCGTCTCCGGAGCCGTGCTGGCCTCGTTTGCGGGGGCACTGGTCAGCGCCAAGGTCGGAACCGTCTTCACCAACTCATTCGACATTCTGGTCTCGATAACAATCCTGGTGGTGGTGATCGTCGGTGGGATGGGAAGCATCCCCGGTGTCCTGGTCGGAGCTCTCGTACTCATCGGGGTGCTGGGTGGTCCCAAGTCTCCCGGCTTGCTCGCAGAATTCGCCGAATACAAGCTCCTTATCTACGGAGTGGTCCTGATCATCATGATGCTCAAGCGACCCGAGGGGCTGGTCCCATCTGCCCGAAGATCGCGAGAGCTCCACGTCGAAGAGTTGGGTCAGGACGCCTGGCTCGACAAGGAGGGTCGCTTCACGGATGCCACTGCCGGTGAGGTCGCCACCTGATGGCGTTGCTCGAGATCACAGGCTTGGAAAAGACCTTCGGGGGACTCAAGGCTCTCGATGGAATCGACTTTTCAATCGACGAGGGTGAGATCGTCTCTGTCATCGGGCCCAACGGGGCCGGGAAGACATCGTTCTTCAACGTGATTTCCGGCATGTTCCCCCCCGATGCCGGAAGCATCATCTTCGACGGCAGCGACCTCGCCGGGCATGAGCCCAACGAGATCACCGCTCGAGGCATAGCCCGCACCTTTCAGAACGTCCGACTATTTCCCAACATGACGGTCCTGGAAAACGTGATGGTCGGCCAGCATTGCCGGACCAAGGCCGGGCTGTTCGGCGCCATCTTCACCACCCCTCGCCAACGCCGTGAGGAAGCAATGATCGAGGAAAAGGCGAAGGAAATCCTGTCCTTCTTCGGCTCCCGCCTGGCTGGCTACCGGCATGACCAATTCGCCCTGGTCCTTTCCTACGCCAACCGGAGAAGGCTGGAGATTGCACGAGCGATGGCGACCGAGCCCCGGCTTCTGCTCTTGGACGAGCCAACGGCGGGGATGAACCCGAGAGAGACGGTTGAACTGACCGAGCTGATCGGCCAACTCAGAAGTGTGAAGGGATTCACCGTCGTTGTCATCGAGCACGACATGAAGGTCGTCCGGGACGTTTCCGATCGGGTGGTCGTGCTCGACCATGGGATCAAGCTGGCCGAGGGCTCATACGACGAGATCTCGTCTAACGAAGCGGTCATCGAGGCTTACCTGGGGCGCCCGGCGGAACGCGAGCAATGACCAATCGCATCCCGATTCTCTCCTTCAAGGACGTCAACACCCACTACGGGCCGGCCCACATCCTCAAAGACGTCAGCCTCGAGATCTACGCCGGTGAGATGGTTTGCCTTCTCGGCGGAAACGCGTCGGGCAAGACCACGACACTCAAGACGATCCTGGGATATCTGAAGCCGACTACCGGGGCGGTATACCTCGAAGGTGAGGACGTCAACAGCTGGACAACGGCACAACGCGTCGCCAAAGGCGTCACGATGGTGCCGGAGAATCGGCGGCTGTTCAAGAGGATGACTGTCAAGGAGAACCTCGAGATCGGCGCCTATTTGCGTCACGGTGAGGACCTCGAGGGAGATTACGAACGGGTCTTCGAGATCTTTCCCAGAGTCAAGGAACGCCTTGGTCAGAAGGCAGGCACCCTGTCTGGAGGGGAGCAGCAAATGGTGGCCATGGGACGGGCGCTGATGGCGCGGCCGAGGGTGCTCCTGATGGACGAGCCCTCGATGGGTCTCGCCCCGGTGCTCGTTGCCCAGAACTTCGAGATCATCCAGAGGATCAACGCCGCTGGGACCACGGTGTTCGTTGTCGAGCAAAACGCCAACATGGCGCTGTCGATCGCCGACCGGGGTTATGTGCTCCAGACCGGGCGGATCGTCCTGAGTGACACGGCTCAGGCTCTTTTGGCCAATCCCCAGATGCGTGCCGCGTATCTGGGCGATGTGTAGCCCCTCCTCGCCGTTTCGCAGGGAAGCAACCTGCTCACTCCTCGTCGACGGGCCGAAGCTCCTGGGTGTCGAATAGACGACTCTGATCGGGCTGACGGCGTCGGATCCCCGCTATCCGGTCCGGGGGTTCGGTGTATTCGATCATGGCTCGGCTCGCCTCGCCCCAGGTCTCCCCGAGCACCCTGGTGCGCCAGATGTGTCCGACGATGATCCTCACCGCCGCCGTGACCGGCACCGCTATCAGGACGCCCAACAAACCGGCGACTGAGCCACCGATGATCAGGGCGAGGATGATCACCAAGGGTGAGAGATTCACCCGGGCTCGCTGCACGATTGGTGTGATTACATGGTTGTCCAACTGTTGGATCGCGATCATGATCACGACCGCCCAGATCGCCTGAGTGACGTCACCGTTCAACAACGCGATCAACGCTGCGAGCGCCCCACCCACTATCGGGCCCAGAAATGGGATCAGGTTGAGGAAGCCGGCAAGGATTCCAATGATCAGCCAGAAGGGGAGATCGATCAGCCACATTCCAAGGCTGGACAAGACACCGACGATGAAGGCAACCAACAGCTGGCCCCTGACGAAGGAGCCCATTGCGGTGCTCACCTCTCCAGCCACGAAAGCGGTTTCTTCGCGGTGCCGGGGTGGTGTCATGCCCAGGGAGTTGACCTTGAAACGCTCCAGGTCGATCAGGATGTAGATCGCAAGCACCGGGGCCAGGACCAGCACCGCGATCGCCTCAGTGACCCCTC
>DATDJH010000220.1:0-2162 GCA_036520635.1 Acidimicrobiia bacterium | reverse complement strand
ATCTGTCGGGTGCGGAGGGTGTCGGCCCAAGCAGGCGTGGGGTCACCGTCGACCACTATGTTTTCGCCGACTCTCATCGAGTCGACCACCGATCTCGTCTCATGAAGTAGGTCGATTGCTGTTGGCTTGATCGTCAGGTTGCCCGAGGCCGCCCGCTCCGCAGTCAGCAGGTCGTCAACGAGCTGGGCCATCTCGACGCTCTGACCCGCGATGAGGTGGACCATCTCGGCGATCTCTTCAGTGGAGTAGTTCTCGACCCCTTCGGCCAGCTCGCCGGCGAAGCCCACCACCGCGGACAGCGGTGTGCGCAGTTCATGACTGACCGTCGCGATGAATCGATCCTTCGCCTCCGCGAGCTCCTCGAGGCCCTCCCGGGCGTGTTCGCGTTCCCAGTAGGCGCCCACCATGTCGGCGGCTCGGGTCAGACCTTCGACTTCGGCCGGGAGCCAGGTGCCCTCTCTCCAGAAGTCGGAGTATCCGATGGTCCCCACCCACTGGTCGCGGATGAAGATCGGGGCCATCAATTCGGCCATGATCCCCTCGGCTTCGTAGCGGTCCCGGATCGGCCTCGGCATCTCCGACACAATTACGTAGGCGGGCTCCCCTGCAAACAGGGCCTTTTCCACGTCCTGCAGTTGTTCGTAGTCCCCGCTGTCGAAGAGGTTGTCTCCTGGCGGGATATTGGGCCCGTATGCCTCGGCGACGATCTCCCAGGTGACATGGCCCTTGCGATCGACCCGGTTCATGTCGACGTATACGTAGTCGGCCTCGGTGGATCCGAGAAGCGCCTGCAAAGCGGCGGTCAGTGGCTCGTCGTCACGACGGGTGAGGAGGACCTGGGAGCATCTCGCCAGCGCCTGTTGGATGCGGGAGTGGGTGGCCTCCAGTTCTGAGGCAACAGCCAGTGAGTGAATCAGGCGCCAGGTGAGCCAGATCACCAGGATCTGGCCGGGGATCCCGATGAGGAGCCAGCTGATCGCTGTGGAGAATTCGGGTCGTCGGATTGCCACCGATGCCACGGTGAATAGAGCGATGAGGGTCGACCCCACGATCAGCGGAGTCGTGGCCTTCGACCGCCGGGTCGTTACATAGACAATCGCCGCCAGGATCATGAACGAGAGGGTGGTCCCGGTGTCGAAGCCGATGACCTTCATGCTGCCCGAAGCCTCGAAGAGGCTGAGTAAGGCGAAGATGATTGCAGCCAACGCTGCGACGACCTCGGTGCGTTGCTTGTTCATCAGCTCATAGAGCGAGACCGCGGCGATCAGGGCGGATGCGACGGCCCGGATGGTTCCGGCCGGATCCCCGCTGAGAAGTGGGCCCAGGGCCACGAAGAAGCCAATCAGGCCCCCGGCGAGACCGGTTATGAGTGCGGCCTTTCGGTCGCGGGCGTTGCCACCGAGGCCCGGCGCTGAAGTCATTGCTGGTTTATCGGACGTTCTGGCACGTGAATTGATGTCAACCCCCCGTCGCGCAGCCAGTGGTGCCGAAAGGCACACGGAGGGGGTACCACCTCCGTGTGACCCCATCGCAGCAGCCAGTACCCTTGAAGCCAGGATGTCGAGGCGAGCGCTTCTGATGGCCTCCGTCATGGTCTTGATCCTCGCCGCCTGTACCGGCGACAACGCGCAGACCCCGAGCCCGGCTGCCTCGATCGACTTGGGGACCTCAACCACCACGTCGGTCGCCATCACCGAGGTGCCCACAACACAGCGGTCCGCCCCCAGCGGAGCCGAGCGTCTGGTGGTGGTGAACAGCGAGGGAAACATCCTCACCCTCGACCCTGATGGTTCTAACCCCACTCAGCTGACCAATAAGGTCCCGACTGCCCGATATTTTCAACCGGTCTGGTCACCGGTGGGCGATCGCCTGGTGTGGGGCGAGGCCAGTGGCCCCGGGTTTGGGGTGGGTTCTAGCGCCGGAGATGGAAGTGATCCTCATCTGGTTCCGACTTCATCGTTGCCCTTCTATTTGAGCTGGTCGGCTGATGGGTCTCAGGTCGGCATCCTCTATGGAGGGGTGCAGGGTGTCGTTCTGGAAGTGGTCGACATGGAGAGCAACACAGCTTCTCCTATCGGCTCCGGCTCGCCCTTCTACTTCTCCTGGGATCCGCAGAGCACGAACATGGCGGTCCACGTCGGAGCCAACGACTTCGGGACGAT
>DATDJH010000219.1:0-18854 GCA_036520635.1 Acidimicrobiia bacterium | reverse complement strand
AGCGATGCGGCATTCCCGATGGAGCCTGGCCGATTCGTTCCGTGGATCCCAATGATGCCGTCGCCGCCGTTGTACTCGGTGATCGTCTCCGAGCGGGCGGAGAGGCCGAATGCATGTGGTCCCCACGCGCTGTCCGGATTGGCCAAGGTCACGCTGTCGGTGATGAAGAACTCCCCGACCGGTGTCGGGTTGCGCTTGCTCCCGATCGCCACCGGGGTGGTGAGAACCGGTTCCCCTTTCTCAAAGTAGGTGAGAGTGCGATCGGAGAGATCGATCATCACCTGGCTGTCGACCACATAGAGCATCAGATCTTCTGCCTGCACCCAGCCCTCCGTGCCGTTTGGGCGAACCGGCAGCCTCACCCGGGCCCAGCCATCGACGGGCCCCTCGACCACTTCGAGAACGGTGATCGTCCCCAGGATTGTGGTGTGGGGCATGGTGAGGATGGGGTGGAGCGTCGTGTTCGATTCATAGACCTCGGTATCACCGACGGTCATTGCCACCAGGGTCCGATGTGGCTGCAAATTGGCCGTGCTCATTCCCCCGAAAACGGGAACGGGCGACGCCGACTCTGCGACCGGCGTGGTGGTCGAAGGCGTGACGACAGAAGCCGCAGTGGAGGCCCGAGGGGGTTCGACCACCGGTGCCATCTGAGCGGGCGCGCCGCAAGCACTCAGTATCGAGGCCACCGCAAGTGCGAGGAGGGAACGCCGCATCACCTGAATGGTATCGGTCGCGGGGAATCAGAACTTTGGCCGGATCTGCCCTAGCCTCGGAATCCCCATGCCATCTGTCTTCGTATCCGCATTCATACCCGTCGACATTGTCGATCCATTGCGGTCGGTGGCGTCTGTCGAAATGTGGGAGGGCGAGGGCCCGGCCCCTAGAGAGGTCTTGCTCGAAGGCGTAGAAGGCCGTGACGGTTTGCTGTCGATGCTCGTCGACAATGTCGACATCGAGCTCGTCGAGAGGGGCTCTCAACTGCGGGTGATCTCCCAAATGTCGGTCGGGCTCGACAATGTCGACGTCGCCGCCTGCCGGGCACATGGGATACGCATCGGTCACACCCCGGATGTTCTGACCGAGACGGTGGCGGACACCGCCTTCGCCCTGATGGCGGCAGTTGTCCGTCGGCTTCCACAAGGAGCTGCGATTGTCAGGGAAAACCGGTGGGGGATCTGGGACCCCTGGGCCAACCTGGGCGGGGATCTGCATGGCGCGACTCTCGGGATCGTCGGCATGGGGCGCATCGGTCAGGCAATTGCACGCCGCGCCGCCGGGTTCGCCATGGATGTGGTCTACAACTCACCTTCGGAGAAGGCGGTGCCGAACGCCAGAAGTCTCTCACTGAGTGAGCTCCTCGAGCAGGCGGATCTTGTCGTGATCTCGGCACCGTTGAACTCCCAGACCCGGCATCTGATCGGCGCTCCAGAATTGGAATCCATGAAGTCCACTGCATTTCTGATCAACATCTCCCGTGGCGGGCTGGTCGACACCGACGCCCTCGTCGTTGCGCTGGGGAAAGGCACCATCGGTGGGGCAGCACTCGATGTCACCGACCCCGAGCCGCTGCCGCAGGGACACCCACTTCTCGAAATTGAGGACTGCCTGATCGTTCCCCACATCGGAAGCGCCTCGATCAGTGCCCGTCGGGGAATGGCTCAGCTGGCCGTCGACAACCTGATTGCCGGGATCGCCGGCGGGGAGATGCCGGCCGAATTCGGTGTCAGCTCTCCAAAGGGAAGATGACGAGTAGGCATCCGCGGGAGGTCGAGATGTCGGCCACAGGGGCGCGCATGACGTTGCTGACACCCCATGTCGATCCCGACTCGAAGACCGCCCCGGAAAGCTCCCACTGGAGCCCGCGGGTGGTGATTCCCTCCACGGTTCCTCCGACCGGCAGCAAAGTGACGATGGAGCCGACATCGCCTTGCACCGTCTTCCTCCTTCGAACCACGTGGGACCGTGACCGGCTCGAGATCCAGTCGATCTCGTCCACGTCTTGCCAGCGGCTCGAGCAGATGAGGCCTGCGGTCGCCAGCTCATGGTCGTGGCGCCCTCCGGTTCCCCCGACGATCACCACCCGCACCGGATCCTCCCTGATAGCCAACTCGAGGGCGAGGTCGAGATCGGTCTGATCCTTGTCGATCGGATAGCGCTCGACGACGAGGTGGTCAGGGAGCGGGGAGGTCTTGATGGAGTCCATGTCTCCGACCACGACGTCGACGCGATAGCCAAGGGCGACCGCAGTTTCGTACCCGCTGTCTGCCGCTACCACCAGATCGGGGATCGGAAGCTCTGAAGCGAGCTCCTGCAGCGGGTGATCGCCTCCGGCGAAGATGAGGATCGTGTCCATCGCGAATGACAAAATCGTCTTACGCGCGATTTCGCGGGTAAGGGTTAACCTTCAAGTAGAGCTTGATGGATAGGGAATCAGACAGAGACTGGTGAATTCCACCACCGGCGACTCGCGTCGATCTCATTCGACAATCACCTCGAGAAGGGCTTTGGCCTCGAGGAGGCTCTTTTCGACGTCTTCGGGGTTATCGGCTCTCGCATAGACGAACCCCAGATAGCGATCGCCTTCGGGTGGTGGCTCGACCTGGCGGCCGGGACGGACCGTCACGTCCATCCCGGTCACATGTGGCAATCGACGAACCGCTTCGGTGTTGCGGATCTCCTTGAAGGCTCCGTGGTCGGGGATCGGGATCATTAGCACTCCGCTGGCCACCGACTCCCTGTGGAGCTCTGGCTTGTCCATCCCCAGTGCGTTGCGCAGGATCAAAGTCTCCAGGGAGGTACCCATCAGCCCGAAGTTGAGGCTCTTCGAGCAGAGGCCGCCGATAGAGCGGGCGGCTACCTCGATGACCCTCACCATGGCGCCGTCCACCATCAGCTCGATATGGACCGGTCCGTGGGTGATCCCGATGGCGTCAAGCGCCCCCTGAGCCACTCGCCCACACTCCTCGATCACCCCAGGCGGAAGTCGCGAGGGAGTCACCATGATTGTCTCCGGGAAGAAGGGTCCGTCTCCGGCATCCGGCTTGTCGAACACCGCCAGGACCGTGAGAGCTCCGTCGCTGACCAGACCTTCGACAGCCACCTCCACTCCACTCATGAACGATTCCATGAGAACCGGGGCCGAGGGGCCGATGATCTGGCGCAACCGACTCAGAAGCGGTGGGAGGTCCTCGGGCTGGTCGACTCTCATAACGCCCTGACCTGCAGCCCGGTCGATTGGCTTGATCACCAGTGGGTAGCTGATGGCGGCGGCAGCCGTGTCGGCGTCGTCACCGGGCTCGACGACCATGAATCGTGGTTGGGGTACCTCGGCTGACTCCAGGGCGCGCCGCTGGGCGGCCTTGTCTCTTGTGGCGGCTGCTGCCTCTGGTGAATTGGAGCGGAGGCCGAGCATCTGCCCGGTCAGGGCGGCGACGATGACACCGCCGTCATCCGCGGCGACCACTCCGTCGATCCCAACCCGGTCACCGAAATCGGCGATGGTCTCTGCAGCCAGAGCAGGGTCGGTGCAGTCGATCTGGAGGTAACCATCACCCATGTCGATGGGCGGCGGCCCCTCCGATGCCACCACCAAGCCAACGCCCAACGATTCGGCGGCAGCCACGAAGTCGGATGCCCGGTAGGTGGTGCTGGGAAGGACGACAACAGCGGTCGGCATGGGCTTTCTCGTGGCGGCCATTACCATCCTCGCAGATGTCAGAACCCACAGTGATCAGCATCGCACCGGATGCGCTCGACATGATCATCCAATTGCGCGACCAGGAGCCGGGAGACGGGGAATTCGCCCTCTCGATCGAAGTCACCGGGTTCCGTGGTCCCCAGTTCACCTACGAGCTGGCGTTTGTCGCCCTCGCCGACAAAAAAGATGGGTGGGTTGTCGAACGTCACGGGGAACTTGCTGTGATCTTCCCCGAGGACGACACCCCCAAGCTCGAAGGCTCTTCGCTCGACCTCACCGAGGAGGGCTTGGCGATGAACAACCCGAACGCGCCTTCCTCTCCCGCGATGTCCGGCGTCCATGGCGACCTCACCGGTCCACTTGTGGATCAAGTGCAGCAGGTGCTCAACGAGCAGGTGAATCCGGCAATCGCGGCCCACGGGGGAGGTGCCGAGCTGGTTTCGGTGGACGGGACGATCGCTTATCTCCGGCTCTATGGCGGCTGTCAGGGCTGCGGGCTGGCCCAGGTGACTCTCAAGCAAGGGATCGAACGCACCCTGCTCGAGGCGATACCCGCCTTGACCCAGGTCGTGGACGTGACCGATCACGCGTCGGGAGAGAACCCATACATCGAGAGCCAGAAGAAGTAGCGGCTCAACTCGTCAAGGAGGCATCTTGAGCGGGCCGGTGCAACCGCTGGACGGTGCTGTCGAGCAAGGGCCGCTGGCTCACATCGAGATCCGGGAGGGCCGCTCGGCGACTGTCGGTGCCACCACCGTGACCAGGATCCTCCCCACCAAGGGTCGCCGCACCGTTGGGCCCTGGTGCTTCGTTGATCTGATCCTTCCCCCCGACTTCGAAGATCCGCATCCCTTGGAGATCGGCCCCCACCCTCACACCAATCTGGCCACGGTCACCTGGCTCCTCGAAGGCTCCGCCCTTCACACTGACTCCCTGGGCACCGAGCAACTGATTCACCCCGGTCAGCTGAACCTGATGACCGCCGGGCATGGGATCGCCCACGCCGAGTTGGGGACCACGACCGGGATTCACGGGGTCCAGATGTGGTTGGCGCAACCCGAAGAGACCCGACACGGCCCCTCTCGCTTCCAACACGTCGCGGAGCTCCCGGTGGTCGACTTTGCCACTGCCGAGGCAACGGTGATGGTCGGGACATTGGGAGCGGTCGAGTCACCAGCCCACGTCGACACCCTCATGGTCGGTGCCGATGTGAAGGCCCGACACGGCCTCCTCGAGGTCCCACTGCAGACAGCCTTCGAATATGCAGTGGTGCCGATCGATCGCAGCCTGAAGGTGGGTGAGGACATCGTCGAGCCGGGGTGGCTCGCGATGGTCCCACCGGGCGGTGACCAAATCACGATCGATGTCGGTCCTAATGGCGGGCGCTTCCTACTTCTGGGTGGTGAGCCGCTCGGAGAGCCGATTGAGATGTGGTGGAACTTTGTCGCACGCTCGAAGGACGAGATCACGGCGGCCTGGCGGGCCTGGCAGACGCACGACGAGGAATGGTTCGGCCCGGTTCCTTCGAAGCTGGGGCGAATCGATGCGCCGATCCCACCCTGGCTCCCGGCGTCGGAGGCCTGAATCGCCAGTGGGATTCACCCAGGCACAGCTCAAGGCGTACGAGGGGCAGACGGTCCCCGACCTGGTGGCCCCCGGCATCAAGCTCCTCTTCGTTGGGATCAACCCGGGGCTGTGGACTGCGGCGACCCAGACCCATTTCTGCCATCCAACCAATCGCTTCTATCCGGCCCTTCGCCTCGCCGGTCTCATCGACATCGAATTCGACACCGATGTCGGGATGAGCGACTCCCAACGAGCGCAGTTTCTGTCCCGAGGCATCGGGATCACCAACCTGGTTGCCCGGGCCACCGCCCGCGCCTCGGAGATCGGCTCCGATGAGCTGCGTGTGGGCGGGGAGCGGCTGAGGGCGACCATTGGAGACTTGAACCCTTCGGTGGTTGCCGTCGCCGGTGTGACTGCGTACCGGACTGCCTTCGGTGAATCGGGGGCGATGTTGGGCCGGCAGAAGGGGGATCTCGCCGGGGCCGAGACCTGGGTGCTACCCAACCCGTCCGGTCTCAACGCGCACGAGACCATCGCCACACTTTCCCTCTGGTTTGTCGAAGTTGGCAAGCGGGCGAGGCTGTTGTGACCGAGCCCACTCCTCGCCAGGTCCTCTATGGCCTGGTTGCCGGCGGCTTCTTCGTCGTCGTTCTGGCGCTGATCGTCGGTGCCGGTGTGACCGGCGTGGTCCCCCTTCCGTGGATACTGACGATGGGCGCTTTGTGGCTCATCCTCGCCGTTTGGTCGGCGTTCAACTGGAGACAGACCGCCCGTGTCCTGCTGTTTTCGATCGGTTTGTTCCTTTTTTGGGCCGTTGCCACAGTCCTGATCGTCAATTCCTGACCGAAAATTCGGATTCGGGTCCGGAAAGGGAAGGTCTGGTCATGTGGAAGCTGTCGTTTAGCATCACCGTGCGTGACGAGTGAGGTAACTGCTCAGGAGTCAACGGCCACGGAGACGATCAAGCGGATCGGGCCTCCGCTGGTCGTGGCATCCATTCTCGGTTCGACCATGGGGATCGTCGTGGCCCAGTTCCTCGACGACTTCGGGGACGGGCTTCTGGCGAGGATCCTCGGTGGTAGTGCCGTCGTCTACAACAACCGGACCGAGATCACGGGGGCGACCGACCTGGCATGGGCAGGCGGATTCTTTCTCTGCCTGATCGTCGGGTTCATACTTCTCTTCTCATACCCGACCGCCCGTGGCCACGGAACCGCTCGCCTCACGATGCTCTGGATGCTGCTCAACATCCTGCGCCAGGCATTCGCCCAAGCCATCCTTCTCCCCTTCGACAGTGGCAGCCAACTGGCCAAGGCATACGCCACGCTCGATGCCCCCGCCGGCCTCGACGTGGTCATCTCAGCCGGAGGCGGGGTCGGCCTCCTCCTGATTGTCCTTTCCGCGGCGGCGGCATTCCTCGCCTTTACTCCGCATCACCGGCTGATCACGACCGGGCGCAAGCGCTTCAACTTTGCACTCTGGATCGCCCTGGTGCCCGCCGTGGTCTCGGTGTTCCTTGCAATCCCATTCTTCACGCCCGACGCCGGGAGCGGGGTCATCCCCTCCTTGCCGTTGACCGCCGTTGCCTTCCTTTTCACAGTGGCGGCGGCACCGGGTACGACGACGGTCCATGGGCCCGACGAGCCACAGGTCACGCCCTGGCCATGGGGCCTGGGAGGCACGCTTTTCGTCATCCTCCTCTTTGAGATCTTCGTTCTCCGCGGCGGAGTGTCGATAGACCCCACCCAGTGGGGGTAGCGGCCCGTACCGCGTTCGTGATCACCGTCAGCGACGGTGTCAGCTCCGGCACCAGGGAGGACAAGTCCGGCGAGGCTCTGGAAACACTGCTTTCGGACACCGGGTTCGAGGTGCGACGAATGGTGGTCCCGGATGAGATCCCGGCCATCGTCACTGCGATCAGCGAGGCGGCCCGTGAGGCTGTTCTGATCGTCACCACCGGCGGCACCGGATTCGGGCCAAGAGATGTGACGCCCGAGGCAACCGTCCAAGTCCTCGAGCGGGAGGCACCGGGACTGACCCACATGATGATGGCACGAGGACTGGAGTCCACCGCGATGGCAGGTCTCTCACGGGCACGGGCCGGCACGATTGGAAGCACTCTCGTGATCAACGTGCCCGGGTCATCCAAGGGGGCGGTCGAGAGCCTCGAGGCGATCCTCCACGTCATTCCGCATGCCCTCGACCTGCTGTCGGGAGACACCGAGCATCGGTGATCTACCGGCATTGGATGACTACCGTCTGACCGCTTCTTCGACCACCTCGCAGGAGGATCATGAACATAAAGCAGGATTTCTTGGTGGCGCGTCCCGCCAACGTCGTCTGGGATTTCTTCCAGGACGTGCCCGATGTGGCCCAGTGCCTGCCGGGGGCCAATCTCACCGGACAGAGTGAAGATGGCTCATACGAGGGAAACCTTTCCGTCAAGCTGGGACCCATGGCGGCCGCCTTCGAGGGCAACTGCGTCGTGCTCCCGGACCATTCCTCGATGACTGCCACAATCGAGGGCAAGGGAGTCGACAAGAAAGGTGGCTCCCGGGGTCAGGTGAAAGTGGTTTACACCATCACTCCGGAGGGTGAAGGATCGAAAGTGCTGGTCGACGCCGATGTCACATTGTCCGGCCCGGCTGCCCAATTCGGCCGTACCGGGCTCATCAACGAGATGTCGAGACGCCTGATCAGCGAGTTCGTGGCTTGCCTCGAAGCCAAGTTGGCTGCGCCCACGGTGGAGGAGGCCGAGTCGATACAGGCCGGGGAGGTTCGTGGCGTCTCCCTCTTCTTCGCCTCATTGTGGAGTTGGTTCAAAGGGCTCTTCTCGAAAGGTGACAAGTGAGATTCCGGACTCTGGCCGTTGCCCTGCTCGCCGCGCTCGCGCTCGCGCTCGCTGCATGCAGCGGCGGAGGTGGAACCACAGTCACCGAAGGTCAGGATGTCACCGTTCAGATGTTCGACAACCGATATGAGTACACCGAGATTCATGTTCCGCCAGGCGGTTCGGTGACCTTCGTCGGCGCCGGCCGTAATCCGCACAATGCAGTCGCCAGCGACGAATCCTGGTCGACCGAGGACGTATTCGGCTCGCTGGAGCAGTTGGAGGACGATGCGGCCACGATCGATTTCGATCAGCCGGGTGAGTACAAGTTCTTCTGCACGTTCCATGGCAATGCTGAAGGCTCGGGCATGGCGGGAACCGTGATTGTGGAGGCGCTGGAAGGGTGAGCCGCCGACGGGGGCTCCTGGTGGTCCTCGTGATCGGCCTTGCTGCCTGTGCCGGCCCGCCTGTCGGCGACCCTTCGCCGGCCGCGCTCGGGGACCCTGCGACCGATTCGCCCATGGAGTGGTCGGGGGAGACCCGTCTCGTTCCCCAGGACTACCCGACCATCCAGTCGGCGGTCGACGCCGCGGATCCCGGCGATCTCGTACTCATCGACCGCGGGGTCTACCTGGAAGAAGTGGAAGTCACGACGCCCGGGCTCACGATCCGGGGTGTCGATCGCAACGACGTGATCATCGACGGTGAGATGCAGCGGACCAACGGCGTCGAGGTGTTCTTTGCGGACGGCGTCGCCGTCGAGAACCTCACTGTGCGCAACGCCACCGGCAATGGTGTGTTCTGGACCGGGGTTCGAGGCTTTCGCGGGTCGTACCTGACTGCCCTCAACAACAACGACTACGGGATCTACGCCTTCGACTCCAGTGACGGGCTGATGGAATTCTCATACGCGTTTGGCTCTCCCGACGCTGGGTTCTACGTCGGGCAATGCGACCCATGTCAGGCGACGATCACCGATTCGATCGCCGAATGGAACGGGCTTGGCTTCTCAGGCACCAATGCTTCGAACGACACGTACATCGTCAACTCGGTGTGGCGGTACAACCTGTCCGGGATCGCTCCCAACACGCTCGATAGTGAGCTTCTGCCCCCTTCTCGCGGTGTGACCGTGGTGGGGAATCTGGTCTACGACAATGGCAATGTGAAGGCTCCCGCCAAGGCCCTGCAATGGGCGGCTCAGGGCAATGGGATCATGTTGGCGGGAGGGGGCGACGCCTACGTGGCGAGGAATCGGGTGTTCAACCACTCACAGAGCGGGATAGTCATCCTCCCCATGCTCGACGCCAACATGTACATGTCTTTCGACCACCACGTCGAGGGCAACGTCGTCGAGGGGTCGGGGCTGGCAGACCTCACCCTCGGGGGTCCGGCCGACTCGGGCAACTGCTTCGAGGACAACGAGTACACATCGACCTTGCCCGCTGCTCTCGAGTTGAAGCAGCCCTGTGAGGGACTTCGGCTCCCTGCGCTTTTCGAGTTTGGCTCGAGCAGCGCCCAATTGGGACGGCTATTCGAGAGCGGTGTCGGCCTCCAGCCCGAATTCGACCCTGCTGCGGTGCCCGAACCGGAGCGGCAGCCCAGCATGCCCGGTGGCGCTGATGCCCCGGTCATCCCCGCGGTCAACGTCTTTGCCGGGTCGAAACCCGACCTCGACAGCATTACTACCCCGGAGATGCCTCCAGGGTTGGAAGTCACACAGAAGAGAGGAATCAACATCATGGGTGTCAGCTTGGCTTCGGCCGCCGGGGTCTTCTTCGGCCTCTATGCATATGTCCTTCCGCTGGTCCTCTATACGTCTTGGGTGGTGATCGCAATCTGGGACCTCTCCCGCCGTGAGGATGTGAGTCGGGGCAAGGCAATTGGTTGGATGGGAGCCATCCTGGTCATCCCATTCCTCGGTGTGATCGCCTACTACCTGTTCGGCAAGAGCACCATCCCGGTCTGGCAAAGGTGGACCTTCCTGGCGGGAGGAATGGCGGTCTACCTCTTCTTCCTGGCCCTGGGGATGGTCGTCGGGGGCATCGTCTGAGTCGACCGATGCCCGAAGGTGTGTCCCGCCGCGATTTGCTGAAGAAGGTGGGGTTGGGCGGCGCCGTCTTCCTCGGAGGATCCGTCCTCGGGCACACGATCCAGCATCAAGCGCAGGCTGCCGACACCGAGGACTACGACCCGGGGAGTGAGCATGCAATGCCGGGCGAGAGCGACGACGGCAAGTACAGCAACCTGCACTCACCACCCACTTCTCTGGGCCCTGGCGACCTCGACCATCAGACTTTTCCCCCGCCGCGGGACGGTCAGCCGGCCGGAGTGGTTCGCGAGTTGGAGCTAGCCGTCGAAGACAGGTTGATCGAGGTCGGTGATGGGGTGTTGTTCGAGGCTTGGACCTACAACGGCACCGTTCCGGCGCCAATCATCCGCGCCACGGAAGGCGACACATTGAGGATCAGCTTCGAGAATCGGACCGGTCACCCGCACAACCTGCACTTTCACGGTGCTCACCGGCCCGAACAGGACGGTTGGGAGCAGGTGCCTCCGGGAGGGAAGACCACCTATGAGATCGAAGCCGGCCCCGTCGGAGTCCATCCCTACCACTGTCACACCACTCCACTTGCCGAGCACATCGGGCGCGGCCTCTACGGGATGATGATTGTGGATCCTGTAGAGGAGCGGGCGCCGGCTACTGAGGTCGCCCTGCTTGTCTCCGGGTTCAGCAGCGAAGCGCTAGGAGTCAACGGCGTGATCGCCTGGAACGGAGTCGCCGGTTTCTACAACTCCTATCCAATCAAGGTGCCGGTCGGAGAACCCGTTCGGGCCTTCGTGGTCAACATGCTGGAACACGAACCGATTGCTTCGTTCCACCTCCATGCTGAGACTTTTGATGTCTATCCGGCAGGCATGGGGGGCACGCCGGCCTTTCGGGACGACACCATCGTCCTCGGTCAGGCGCAGCGAGCCATGATCGAATTCACCCTGCCCAGTCTCGGGCGCTACATGTTCCATCCCCATCAGCACTGGCTCGCCGAGCGGGGGGCAATGGGTTGGTTCGCCGCCGTCTGAGGCAGGGTCTTCAGACGAGGATCACGTGTTTGCGGCGTGCATCTGCAACCTTGGCGGCGATAGGCCCGGCGATCGCCATGATGAGCACATAGGTCGCGGCCAGAGGCTTCAACTGGCTACCACCGGCGACCGAAACCGCGAGACCAGCGATCACGATCGAGAACTCGCCTCTCGCCACCAGGAGGATGCCGGCACGGAGACGGCCCTGGCGCCCCACCCCGGCCCGGCTGGCCGCCCACCAACCAACCAGGACCTTGGTCAGCCCGGTCACGATGGCCAGGGTGATCGCGGCCACCGCCACCTCGGGAATGTCACCGGGGTCGGTCTGCAGGCCGAAGAAGACGAAGAAGACCGCAGCGAACAGGTCGCGCATCGGGGTGAGCAGGGACCGGGCCCGGTCCACTGAATCTCCGGAAACCCCGATTCCGACCAGGAATGCGCCGACGGCTGCGGAGATGTTGACCCCTTCCGCCAACCCGGCCACCACCAGGGTCAACCCGAACAAGGAGAGCAGGCTCACCTCGTCTGAGTGATGGAACACCAGTCGTCCGAGGCGATCCCCACCCCGGGAGACGAGGCCGATGAACCCGACGATGACCACCACTGCGAGCCCGACTGTGAGCACCGCCGAGGACACCGACGATCCGAGCGCCAGAACTCCGAGAATCGGGAGGAGGACTGCCATGGCCAGGTCCTCGAAGACCAGGATCGAGAGCACCACCGGTGTTTCCCGGTTGCCCGACCAGCCAAGGTCTTCGAGAAGCTTGGCCACGATCCCGGTCGATGAGACATAGGTGACGCCTCCGAAGAACACCGCGGGAACCAGACCGAGATCGAGGACGATTCCGGCGACAAAACCTGGGGTGAAGTTGAGCAGGAAGTCGGCCAGACCGACGCTGGCTACTGATCGCACCCCTTGCACCAACTCGCGCGCCGAATATTCGAGACCCAGCATCAAAAGTAGGAAGATCACACCCAGTTCGGCCCCGAATTCGATGAATCCCTCCGAGGTGATGACCGGGAAGACACCCCCCTCTCCGAGAGCGAGGCCTGCGAGCAGGTAGAGGGGGATCGGGGAGATCCCGAGACGGCCCGCGAGACGGGCCATCACACCGAGCGCGAGGATCACGGCGCCCAGTTCGATTAGGAAGAGGGCGCTTTCGTCCATGAGCTAGCCGGTGCGAAGGATCTCTTGGGTCTGCTTGATGCCGTCGGGGGTGCCAACGACAACCAGGGTGTCACCAGGCTCGATGGCAAAGCCTGGGTCCGGGGAGGGAAAGGTCTCACCACTGCGGAGCACAGCAACCACCGATACACCGGAGCGGGTGCGGATGCGGGCGTCCGCGATGGTCTTGCCCGCGTAGGGGGATCCCGGGGCGATCGATAGCCAATCGATGGCAAGGCCCTCGACTTGTTGCTGCAGGTTGGCCAAGTTCGCCACCACGGTCGACCCGCCAAGAGCTTCGGAGAGGGCATGGCTCTCCTCGTCGGAGAGGCTCATGTTGACCACGGCGGCATCGGTGTCGTCGGGCTCGCAGACGAAGAGCTCACGGCGCCCGGTCCGATGATGGACCACCCCTATGCGCCGACCGTCATCGGTCTTGAACTCGTACCTGACCCCAACCCCGGGAAGGGCAGACTCTTCGATTCGGGGCAACGGTGACCTCCTCGGGCTCCCTCGGCGACGCTACCCGGCAGGACCGGATCTTATGGGCCTTTTGCCACCAACCACAGCTCGACGGCCTCCACTTCACCATCCACGATTCGAAAAGCCGCGATCTCACCCCGGGCGACAACGAGATGGATCCAGAGCGGATCCCAGGCCATCGCCACGTCGGTCGCCGAGGGTGACGGCTCGCCGGTCGGATGGGAATGAAAGACACCCGAGATCTCCCAGCCCTGGTTTTCGGCGTGGCTCATGGCGCCGAAGTGTTCGCCGGGATCGACGGTGAAGGACACAGGTGATGGGTTGGAGTTGGTCAGCGGGTAAGCGAAGCGGATACCACCCTCCACACTGGCGATCAGCCCGCAGCACTCATCGGGAAGCGAGTTCTCGGCGTGGGTCAGAATCGCCTGCCGGATTGGCTCCGGCATCACCACCACCAGGGGCCCTTCCGGAGTCAATGCTGATGCGCCGGGTCCGGAGCCTCCGGATCGATCCCGTAGCGGGTGAACGCGTCCAATACTGCGCTTCGAGGCACAAGATCGTCATTGGCCAGGGCCCAGAGGGTTGCCGCCACGATGCTCCCGGCGTCGATCTCGAAGAACTTGCGCAGGGCTTGTCTCGAGTCGGAGCGCCCGAATCCGTCCGTGCCCAAGGTCACGAACCGCTGCGGCACCCACTGGGCCACCTGATCGGGGACCAACTTCATGAAGTCGGTGACGGCGATGACCGGTCCACCGACATCGGCGAGGCGGCGGCTGACCAGCGGAACCCGCGGCGTTTCGCCAGGGTGCAACCGGTTCCATCGATCGACGCCGAGAGCCTCCTCGCGCAGCTTCTTGTAGGAGGTCGCCGACCACAGGTCCGCCCGCACTCCGTAGTTCTGTGCCAATTCCTCGGCCGCCTCGCGGGCAGCCAGATTCGCCGACCCGGAGAAAAGGATTGCCGTCCTTGGCCCGTTGTCTCCTGGTGCGACCTGCCACCGGTAGAGCCCTTCGATGATGCCCTCGCTCACACCGTCGGGGCGGGGCGGCTGGGCGTAGTTCTCGTTGTACAGGGTCAGGTAGTAGAAGCGATCCTCACCCGCCCCATACATCCGCTGCAACCCGTGCTCGATGATGGTTCCCACCTCGTAGGCGAAGGCCGGGTCGTACGCCTCGCAGACCGGGACGGTGGTGGCCAGCACCAGGCTATGACCATCCTGATGCTGCAGCCCTTCGCCCTGAAGCGTGGTTCTCCCTGCTGTTGCGCCCAGCAGGAAACCCCGCGCTCTCGAATCTGCCGCGGCCCAGATCAAGTCACCGACCCGCTGGAAGCCGAACATCGAGTAGAAGATGAAGAACGGGATCATCGGCAAGCCGCGGGTGGCGTAGGAAGTGGCAGCTGCGATCCACGAGGCGACCGAACCGGCCTCGGTGATCCCTTCCTCCAGTATCTGCCCATCCTGGGCCTCGGTGTACGACAGCAGCATGGAGGCATCCACGGATTCGTAGAGCTGGCCCCGGGAGGCGTAGATCTTCAACTCGCGGAACAGCGAGTCCATGCCGAAGGTCCGGGCCTCGTCGGGAACGATCGGCACGATCCGATCGCCGAAGCCCTCCACCCGTGACAGGTTGCGGATGAGACGGGTGAAAGCAGTTGTGGTCGAGGCCTCGACCTTTCCCGAGCCGGCGTGGATCTCGGTGTACGCCTCTGGTGCAGGGAGCTGCAGGCTGCTCTCGGCCACGACCCGGCTCGGGAGCGGGCCTCCGAGCTCCTGACGCCTCCGCTGCAGGTATTCGTACTCCGGAGTGCCCGGGCCGGGGCGGAAGTACGGGGGCTCGCTCTCGCCCTCGAGCGACTCGGCGGGAATCTCCTTGTCCAGGTGGAGTGTCTCCCGAAGGTCCATCAGTTGTTGATTGGTGAGAGTCTTGATCTGATGAGTGGCGTTGCGTCCCTCGACGTCGGGGCCGAGAGTCCATCCCTTGATTGTCTTGGCAAGGATCACAGTCGGCTTGCCGTTCTTGAGCTCGCTGGCCACCTTGTAGGCGGCGTACACCTTGCGGTGGTCGAGCCCACCGCGACGCAGGTCCCAGATCTGGTCGTCGGTCATGTCGTCCACCATCGCCTTGGTCCTGGGGTCCTTGCCGAAGAAGTGATCGCGGACGTAGGCGCCATCCTCGGCCTTGTAGCGCTGGTACTCCCCGTCAACGGTGCTGCTCATCACCCCAATCAGTGCGCCGTCCTGGTCGTTGGCGAGCAGGCGGTCCCAGCCCGTGCCCCAGATGACCTTGATCACGTTCCATCCCGCCCCGCGGAACACGGCTTCCAGCTCGGTGATTATCTGCCCGTTTCCCCGCACCGGCCCGTCGAGTCGCTGCAGGTTGCAGTTGATGACCCAGGTCAGATTGTCGAGGCCTTCCCGCGTCGCCAGGGAGATCGCGCCCAGCGTTTCTGGCTCGTCGGTCTCCCCGTCACCGATGAAACACCAGATCCGCGACTGTGACGTGTCGTCGAGGCCTCGGTTCTCCAGGTATTTGTTGAACCTTGCGTGATAGATCGAGTTGATCGGACCGATCCCCATCGACACGGTGGGGTATTCCCAAAAGTCGGGCATGAGACGGGGGTGGGGATAGGAGGAGAGGCCATCGCCGCCGATCTCAAACCGGAAGTTGTCGAGGTGCTTCTCGTCGAACCGGCCTTCCAGAAAGGCCCGGGCATAGATGCCGGGAGCGGCGTGTCCCTGCATGTAGACGTGGTCGCCACCGCCTGGGGCGTTCCGGCCTTTGAAGAAATGATTGAAGCCGACCTCGTACAAGGTTGCCGAGGAGGCGAAGGTGGAGAGATGGCCACCAATTCCCTTTTCCCGATGGTTGGCCTTGATCACCATGACGGCCGCGTTCCATCTTATGAATCGGCGGATGCGGCGCTCGATGTCCTCGTCGCCAGGGAACTCCGGCTGATCCTCGGCTGAGATGGTGTTCACATATGGGGTCGTCACCGATCCCGGCACGCCGATGCTGGTCTCGTGGGCACGCTCGAGGAGTTTGGCCATGAGGAATCGGGCCCGGTCCGGGCCCTGCTCGTGGACGACGGCGTCGAAAGAGTCAACCCACTCCTGGGTTTCTGTGGGATCAGTGTCCGGAAGCTGGTGGATGAACTCGTCTCCGAGGATCAATCCGTGGTCGCCTGGCATTTGCTGAATGCTAGTTAGGGCTGGGCGCGGTGCTCCCAGGGGTCAAACTCCGACGGCTCGACTCTCCACTTCGCTCAGCCACGGCTCGACTACCGCGAGGAACCGCAACGGCGCGTCCATCTGAGGAGTGTGACCGGTGTCCCGCAGCTGCACGAGGTTCCAATCGGGCCTCAGCTCACAAATGCGCTCGACGGCGGTTGGTGAGACGATTCGATCAGAGAGACCTTGCACCACGAGGGTGGGTGCGACGATCGCCCGGATCATGCGGATGTATCGGGCCCGGTTGGCGTAACAGGCTGCGATCGAGGTCGCAGTTCGTGCCGTCGCCTCCGCCGCCCAGGGGAGCTCCTTGCGGATTCGTGCCATGGAAACCGATGCCTCGATGACTTCCATAGGCACCCGTCCCATCGAGTGGGTGATCATCTGCATGCTGAGCCGGACTAATTCCTCGGGGGTGTGGCCGTCGACGAACCGCCGCCCATAGGTGATTCCGATACCGGGGGTGGCTTGGAGGGCAAGACGGATTGCTGTCGGCCAGTCGAGTCTCGGATCCGGGAAGACCGGTGGGGATGCGGGCGCTACCAGCACGAGCTTGTCGACGAGATCGGGCCGGTGGGAAGCGACCATCTGAGAGAGCAGGCCGCCGGTCGAGTTGCCGATCAGGGTGGCCCGGCCACCCTCGATCTCCACGAGATCCTCGATGGCCTGGCGGTGAGTCTCGAGGCGGTAGTCACGTGCCGGTGGGCTGACTCCGAATCCGGGAAGGTCAAGGCCGACCACCCTCCCATGCCTGGCGAGCCCGGCTGTGACGGCGAGCCAATTGGCCGTCGATCCGCCGAGCCCGTGAACCAGGAGGATCAGGTCCCCACTTCCACCGAAGTTCTCCCGGAACACCTGCCCGGTGGAGACGGTCACATACTCACCCATCGGGAAAAGGCTACCGACCGCCTGTCCTTAGACTCAGAGTCGTGCGCCTCCTCCTCGTCTCCACCTACGAGCTCGGCCATCAACCCGTTCATCTGGCCCTGCCCGCGGCCGAGCTGTCTGCCACGGGAGTCGAAGTCGAACTGCTCGACCTCTCGATCGAGCCGTTCGACGTTGCAGTTCTCCAGGGGGTCGACGCGGTCGCCTTCTCGGTACCGATGCACACTGCCATGCGCCTGGCCATCGAGGTTGCCTCGATGGTGCGGGCGGCAAGGCCCGAGCTGCCAATCGCTTTCTACGGCCTCTACGCCGCGGTCGGCCGTGACGGGACAGTGGGGAGAGTCGCCGACCTTTTAATCTCTGGCGAGTACCTGCCTGGGCTGAAGGCCTGGGCCGACGCCCTCGCTAACGGCAGAGAGCCACTTCAGGGCGTGGTGCTGGGGCTTGACCGACCGACTGCGGTCGTTCCCGATCGGACGACTCTCCCCTCCAACGATGGTTATGCGCGTCTCGAATGGGAAGGGGAGGCACGGGTGGCGGCTGCGGTCGAGGCATCCCATGGGTGTCGACATCGCTGCCGGCATTGCCCGATCCCTGTCGTCTATGACGGGAGGATCCGGCTTGCCGGTCTCGAGCCGGTCCTCGCAGACATCGCCAACTTGGTTGCCGATGGAGTCGAGCATGTCACCTTCGCCGACCCTGATTTCTTCAACGCCCCTCGATACAGCACCGACATCCTGCGTGCCGCACACGATGCCTACCCCGACCTGACTTTTGACGTGACGGTCAAGGTGGAGCACATCCTGGCTCACGACTCGGTGTGGACCGAACTGTCCGGGCTCGGGCTCCTCTTCGTCGTCAGTGCCTTTGAGAGTGTCGACGAGAGAACTCTTCAGATCCTGGACAAGAGCCACACAGTGGAAGATATGTCGGGCGCGGTCCGAATCCTGCGTGGTTCCGGCGTGTATGTGCGACCCACCTGGCTGCCGTTCCTGCCCTGGACGGATCCCGACCATTTGGTTGGAATGGTGGAGTTCATCGATTCCCACCAGCTGTGGTCGGCGATGGACCCGGTGCAAATGGCCATCAAGCTCTTGATACCCGAAGGCTCGCTCCTCGAAGGGCACCCGGCCGTCACGCCATTTCTACGGAGCTACGACCCGATGACCCTCACCTGGGCGTGGGAGTTCGAGCACGCCGCCTCCGAGCTGATGCACAAGGAGCTCGACGCCATCGCCGCGGATGGCTCCGACTGCGGCGCCGAGTCGGTCGAGACTCTGGGCCTGATGCGTCTCGCCATTGCCCGGGGAGCAGGGGTCGATCTCGGGCCGATGCCCCGCCTCGGACGGCCGACACCACGGTTAACAGAGAGCTGGTTCTGCTGCGCCGAGCCAACTGCTGGCCAGGCCATCGCGGCCGGCCTGAGCATCGGTAGGGTGCCTGGCTAACGAAGACGGGCAGGCATCTTGGCGAGCGTTCTCACCACAAGCGGCATGGTCAAGAAGTTCGGCGATCTCACCGCGGTCGCCGGAGTCGGTTTTTCGATCGAAGAGGGGGAGACGTTCGGGCTCCTCGGCCCTAACGGGGCCGGCAAGACCACTTCGATCTCGATGATCGCCGGCCTTCTCGAACCGGACGCCGGTGAGATCACGGTCGCCGGCACAGCGATCTCCACGACCTCGATAGCCGGCAAGGCATCCATCGGGTTGGTTCCCCAGGACCTGGCGATCTACCCCGACCTCACGGCCAGTGAGAACCTCGCCTTCTTCGGGCGCCTCTACGGGATGAAGGGCGACGAGCTCGAGAAGCGTGTCGACGAGGTTCTGGAGGTGATCGCCCTAAACGAACGGAAGGACGATCTCACCAAGGAGTTCTCGGGCGGGATGAAGCGGAGGCTCAACATCGGGATCGGTCTCCT
>DATDJH010000218.1:0-2829 GCA_036520635.1 Acidimicrobiia bacterium | reverse complement strand
GCGCATGCGCCGAGGACGGCGTCGATGACGGCATGGGCAAGGACATCGCCGTCAGAGGTTGCCGAGACCCCGATTGAATCTGAAACAGTGACTCCACCGAGCACAAGTGGCGGGGATCCGTCGAGACGATGGGCGTCGAAGCCCCAACCAACGCGAGAGCCGCTCGGCTCCGCGGTCATTCCTCGTCGGCTTCGATCGTTGGTAGGGCCCGGTCCAACCTCTTGATCGCCTCTTCCTCATCGATCTCGAGGCTGAAGGCCAGTTCCGAGCTCAGGGTGAGACGAGCCTTCGAGAGCATCCGCTTCAGCGCCGGGCTGATCCCCTTGGTCTGCTGGGCGAAGGAGAGATCCCGCACGACTTCGGCCACCTGGAAGATGTCGCCCGAGGTCATCTTCTCGTTGAGAACCTTGTACCAACGGCTCCAGTTGGCGCCGGCCTCTTCCGGCTCGCCCTTGAGCGACTTGAGCACCTCTTTCGACCTGGTCTTTGAGATCACCGGCCGGATCAGGTCGTCGACCTTGTCCAGCGGGACCATCACGGTCAGCTGTTCGGTGGCGATGTCGAGGACGAAATAGTCCTGCTTCTTCCCAGCGAATTCCTGCTTGACCTTCTTCTGGATGGTGGCGGCGCCATGCTGTGGATGGACCACCTTGTCCCCGACCGCGTATTTCGATGCACTTTGAGCCATGAGCGAGGACGGATAGTACCGGCGGCCGGCATCAATCCAGCACGGGCTCCCATTCGTGGGCCGACTCGAGCAAACGGTCGAAGAACGCCCGAAGCTGGCCGGCCCTGGTTTCGCCCACTCCTTCGATGCCGAGAAGGGCAGCCTGGCTGGCGTTGAGCAGCTTCGAGACCGAGCCGAAGTGCCTGATGATGTCGTCGCGGACCGAGTCAGGGAGCCTCCCCACCTGGGAGAGAATGCGAAATCCGCGGGGCTCGGCAGGGTCGTCCAGGTCGGGAAACCCGAGTTCTCCGCCGACGAGGCTCGGGTCCTCCAATTCGGTTCCGGTCATCGACCGAAGCTGAGCGATGGCCTTGGCGACGGAGTTGCTCCTCAGCGGACGGAGATAGTCCTGAAGGATCGCCCTCTTGGTGAAGTCGACCCCGGCCATCAAGTCGTTGAGCTGAAGGGCGACGATCCGGCCGTCCTCACCCAGTGTGTGCGCCCGGGCTTCGACCACCTTGCCGAGACGGTCGAGCAACTCGGCGCGCTGGAGAACGGTCACCGCCGAACGGTGGGTGGCGAGCCCGGTGACTTCGAGACGGGTGAGACGCATGTCCGAGTCGTTGAGACGGCTCCGCAGGCGGTCGAGGCTCTGCAGTTCCTGGTTGACATGGGCGGTGACTTCTGTGGGGGTTGCCAACTCGATCTTCTGGCCGTTGTAGAAGAGAGTGGCGACCCTCCGGCCCTCGCTCACGGCAACCACCGGCTTGCCGGTTTGGGCGGCCATGCGCTCGGCGGTGCGGTGCCGGGCGCCGGTCTCATCGGTGGGCAGAGTGCCGTCGGGGACGAAGTGGACCGCGCAGGCCATGATGATCTCCCACTCGTCGTCGAGGACGATCCCGCCATCCATCTTGGAGAGCTCGGCCAGGCGAGCCGGGGTGAACTTGGTCCTTCGAAGAGTGAATCCGCCGGAACTGGCCGCTTCGACTCCGGATCCATTGCCCAGGACGACCAACCCGCCCTTTCCCTGCTGGATGATCCGTTCCAACGCTCGGCGCATTGGGGTCCCTGGCGCCAGTCGCTCCAGGGTCTCATTGATCGATGGGTCACCCACGTGCGCAGGCTATCAGTTTGGATTGCCACCCGACCCGTGGGAATTCCGGCCGACGACTTCTCGAAATTGGGAGCCACAGGTCCGTATATGACCCCCGTAGGTCCCAATTACGTGGGGGAGGCCAACCCGGCGCTGGCCAGCGCCTCTCCGAGCCGCATCGATGCTCCCCCCACCGGGGCGACCCGGTGCTCCAGCCCCATCCGATCCAACTCCTCAACCCGACGAGCCTCGAACGGGATCGACCTGACCTCCCCGGCCAACCCGATCTCCCCCCACGAGGCGAGTTTCCCGAGCGGAATGTCGAAGGCAGAAGACGCCACGGCGATGGCCACCGGAAGGTCGGACCCGGGATCGTCGATCCGCCAACCGCCGACCACGTTCACGAAGACCTCCTTGTCGTACAGGGGGATCCCGGCGTGACGATGAAGCACGGCGAGGACCTGATTGACCCGGGTCGGGTCGAGGCCGCGGATCGACCTCCTGGGCTGCGGCTGATTGCTCGGTGACACCAGGGCCTGGATCTCGACGAGAATCGAGCGCCGGCCCTCGACTGCCGGATAGATGACGGTGCCCGGCACCTCGGGCTGCCATCCTTCGAGAAACACCTTCGAGGGATCGTCCAACTCGAGGAGACCCTCCGAGCTCATGTCGAACATCCCCGAGACGTGAGTGGCCCCGAAGCGATTCTTGATGCTGCGTAGGACCCGGAACCCGCGGTCGGGGTCGCCTTCGAGATAGAGCACCACGTCGACCATGTGCTCGAGCAGCTTGGGCCCGGCCAGCCCCCCCTCCTTGGTGACATGACCCACTAGTACCACCGCGGTGCCGGTGGTTTTGGCCAGCCTCACCAACCGACTGGCACTTTCCCTCACCTGGGCCACACCGCCCGGGGCCGAAGGGATCTCGGGCACCGAGACCGCCTGAATCGAATCCACGATCAGAAGCTTGGGGCGAACCCGCTCGACGAGAGCGACGATGGCATCCACGTTGTCATCGGCAATCAAGGAGATCTCGTCGTCGCCGATGCCGAGCCGCCCGGCACGCATCG
>DATDJH010000217.1:0-3739 GCA_036520635.1 Acidimicrobiia bacterium | reverse complement strand
CTCTGTGAGCGCTGCCCTGTGAATTGCCGGGGATCGGGAGTGATCGACCGGGTCGCCGAGGAGCGCAAATCTCAGGTCGGCTCTCATCGCCGTCTGGGACCCGGGTCCGTGCTCAGGGAAGGACTCCGTCGGCCCGAGCCTGCTCGACATTGGCGTTGTGCTCATCGAGCGTGGCTGCAAAGGCATGGTGCCCTTCGAGATCTGAGAGCACGTAATAGAGGTAGTCGGTGGTGTCAGGAGCGGCTGCCGCCTCCAGTGAAGCCCGACCCGGCGATGCGATGGGGGTGGGTGGCAGGCCGGCGACCACATAGGTGTTGTAGGGCGAGTCGACCTCGTTGTTGAACTCCGCGATGTCCCGGGTGCCGAGTGCGTAAAGCACCGTGGCATCGATGTCGAGCTTCATGTCTATCGCCAAACGGTTGTGAATCACACTCGAGACGATCGGCCGCTCCTCGTCGAGAAGCACCTCGGTCTCAACCAGCGAAGCGATGATCAACCCCTCGTATGGGGTGAATCCGGCAGCTTCGACGACCGACCAATCGATGCTGTCGACACGCTGTTCCATCGTCGAGGCAAGCCGTTGGAGGATCGCAACGGGCTCGGCGGATTTGGTGAACTCGTAGGTGTCGGGGAAGAGCAGGCCTTCCCAGTCTGCGAGAGCCATGGTCGCCGGCATCGTTCGCAGCGAGGTCGACACATCCCCGGACAACAAAGCCTGTTCGAACTGCTCGTAGGGAACCCCCGACGCCTCAGAGAGCCGGGTGAGGATCTCCCCTACCCGGAGGCCCTCGATAACGGTGACCCGATACACGTCGGCCACCGGACCGACCACCAGGACCGCCACGACCTCCGCCGGATCCATGAGAGTCTCCAGTTCGTAGGTCCCCGCCTGGAGCCGGGAAGCCGCCTCGTTGTTGCGAACTGCCACCTCGAATTCGAGGGCAGAGCGGACGACGCCTTGCGCGGCGAGGATGGCGGCAATGTCCTCGGCGCTGGAGCCGCTCGGTATCTCCACAGTCACCTCCTGGCCGGGCACGACGTTGACCGGCCCTGCGGTTGGGTCCTCGGAGTTGAGAGAGGATCCCACGACCCGTCCGAGGTAGGAGGCTCCACCAACGACGGCGATGGCGGATAGGACCACAATGCCGGCGATGCCGATCATTCGCCCGGCGCGCGACCAGGGCGATGGCTCAGGGACTGGTTCGAAAGTCATTGCAAAGAGTTCAGATAGTCCTGGAGGATGATGGCGGCAGCCACCTTGTCGATGGTGTTTTTACGGTCCCGACGGTTCATGCCGGACTCGAGAAGGGCGCTCTCCGCCATCCGCGAGGTGAATCGCTCGTCGAGATAGACGATCTCGGCGCTGGTGGCCTGGGCCAGCTCTTCGCCGAGACTCCTAGCGTCGACGGCAGACGTGCCCTCACCACCGCCGAGACTGGTGGGGAGACCGACCACGATGGTACCCACCTCGTGAATTTGAGCGAGCCGGATGATCTCGTCCACGGCCTCTGACCTTTCGACGACATCCAATGGAGTTGCGGTGAGCCCGATGGGATCGGACAACGCCAGTCCCACTCGCTTGGTTCCGACGTCAACCCCGAGACAGCGGCTCACAGGGCCGCGAGGGCGCGCTCCGCGGCTTCGCGGGCAAGCTCCAGGGCCTGGGGAAGCCGCTCGCCATGCTGGCCACCGGCCTGAGCCAGCTCGGGATCGCGGGAACCGCCACCACCGAGCTCGCGTGCGGCCTCACTGATGACTTCGGCCGCAGAAATACCAGCCGCTACCAGGTCTTTGGAGACCAGCCCGATCAAAACGCCCTTGCCGTCATGACGCGAGCCAACGACCACCAGCGAACGACCCCCCAGGCGATCCCTGACCCCGAGTGCGAGCTGACGGAGGGAGTTGGCATCCATGTTCTCGGCATCCGCAACCACCAGGGATGTCTCGCCAATCACAGTGGACGAGTCGGACAGCTCAGTGGCGAGCTCTCCGCGCTGGGAGCCACGCATTGCTTCGAGGTCCTTCTCCAGGCCGCTGACCCGCTCCAAGAGCGCCTCGACCCGGTCCGGGACGTCTGCCGGCCCGGTCTTGAGCAGCTGGCCTGCTCGGTCCATGCCATGTCTGACTTCGGCCATCCGCTGATAGGCGGCCAAACCGGTGAGTGCCTCCAGCCGCCTCAGGTTGGACCCAATCGAGGACTCCGAGGTGATGAGCAGCGGGCCCACCTGCGCAGACGAGTGGGTATGGGTCCCTCCGCAGAACTCGACTGAGAAGTCGCCGACCTGCACCACCCTCACGGTCTCCCCATACTTGTCGCCGAAGAAGGCGATTGCCCCCATCTGCTCCGCTTGTTCCTTCGAGGTGACCGTGGTTTGGACACTGGCGTTCTCGATCAGCCTCTGGTTGACCTCGGCCTCGACCTCGGAAAGCTCCTGAGGGGCCACCTGGGCGAAGTGGGAGAAGTCGAAGCGGAGACGCCCTGGCTCCACCAGCGACCCGGCCTGTTTCGCATGTTCGCCGAGGACGTCGCGGAGCGCCCAGTGCAGGACATGGGTCCCGGTGTGGCTCTTCCTGATCGCCTCCCGGCGCGGCGAGTCGATGACCGCGGTCGCGGTCTGGCCCACCGCGATGAAACCTGAGTCGACGGTCAGGCGGTGGCCATGCAAACCCTGAATCGAATGTTTGGTGTCAGACACAAGGCCGACCCCGGTTTCGGTCTCGATGACACCGATGTCGCCCACCTGGCCACCCGACTCCCCGTAGAAGGGGGTGCGGCTCAAGAAGACCTCTACCTCGCGACCTTCGTCAGCCCGGTCGACCGTCTCCCCGTCGGCCACGATCGCGAGCACCTGGCCCTGGGCCGTCTCCTCCTCGTATCCAACGAAATCGGTCAGACCAGTGACCTCTAGAACCGACCGGTATACCTCGAGTGCGGCAATGTCGTCACCGCCCTTCCAGGCATCCCGGGCCCGCTTCCTTTGCGCCGCCATTTCGGCTTCGAAGCCCTCCGAGTCGATGGTGACCCCCCGCTCGGATGCGATTTCACGGGTCAATTCGATAGGGAATCCGTAGGTGTCGTGGAGTTTGAAGGCCACCGCGCCGGATAGCGTCGCCTCGGGGTCGCCCTCGAGCTCGGCGTCGAGCAACTGATGCCCTGATTCCAGGGTCCGACGGAACCGCTCTTCCTCCCGAGCCACCACCTGGGTGATGAAATCCTCCCGGTCCCGAAGCTCGGTGTACCAGTCGCCCATGACCTCCACAGTTGCCTCGACTAGACCGGGGAACACCAGGCCTTCGCCCCCAAACTGCCAGGCATGACGCACCGCGCGCCGTAACAGTCGGCGAAGGACATAACCGCGCCCTTCATTCGCAGGGATGACCCCGTCCCCGATCAGGAAAGTGACCGCACGGGCGTGGTCGGCGAGGATCCGGAGCGAAACATCGTGAAGCTCGTTCTCCCCATAGGTGAGACCGGTGTAGGCGGCGGCCACGTCACGGATCTGCTTGGTGGTGTCGATGTCGAAGACCGACTCGACCTGCTGCATCACCACCGCCACACGGTCGAGCCCCATCCCGGTGTCGATGCTCTTGGCGGGAAGGTCACCGACGACGTGATAGGGCTCGTCCTGGATGTTCTGCATGAATACCAGGTTCCAAATCTCGAGGAAGCGGTCCTCCCCTCCTCCGATCGGGCCCCCGGGTGCGCCGTACTTCTCGCCCTTGTCATAGAAGATCTCCG
>DATDJH010000216.1:0-4686 GCA_036520635.1 Acidimicrobiia bacterium | reverse complement strand
CACTCGGTGCTCATGGGTCAGGACACCAGGTCGATGTTCCAGTACTTGAAGGACGAAGGCTATGCATTCCTGATCGGTGGGCTCCACGTCAAGGGTCAGGTGATCGACAGCCGAGGAGTTTCCGCCTGGGGTTATGGGGGTCAGACGGTTCAGCGTGGCGACTGGATCGACGGCGAGATCTCCCCCAATCCAGCCGATCATGCCAAAGCGTGGCTCATCCAAACCGTGCTGGCCGAACACGAGCTGCCCGGAACGGCAAAGCATGACCCCCTGGCGTATCTCCAGAACCGGTCGGTTGACTGGCTTGACCATCAGTTGGCACTTCGCGAACTGCTCGACCTAGATGTGGCAACTACTCCTCTGATTGTCGAGCACGAGTACCCGCTGGCGCGCGTGCAGGACAAGGACAACCTTCGGCCGATCCTCGAAGGGTCGATTGCGTTCACCCGCTACATCGACCAGGCGGCCGCCGCGATGTATTCGCTCCAGAACGAAGTGCTTGCGTCGCAAGGTATACCGGTTCAGGGAGTTGGGCGAGAGGCCTACCGGAGCTGATTCCCGGCTGACAAGACGTTGTCGCACGCCAGGTGTGGCGGCCTTCGGGAGTGGCCGCGCGGTGCTGGGCCACTCCGTCCCGTCCGTATAATCCGCGGCGCCGGTCGTCTGCCTCATCAACGGGGTCCTTTTCGATGTCAGACCTGATCCTTTACGCCGCGCTCGCTGCGGGGCTCGCTGCCCTGGTGCTGGCGTCGTACTACCGACGATCGGTGTTGGCCGCTCCGCGCGGGAATCAGCGGATGATTGAGATCTCAGACGCCATCCGAGAAGGGGCGATGGCATTCCTCCGTCGGGAGTACACCTGGATTCTGATCTTTGTTGCGGCGATGACTGCCCTCATTGCCTTTCTCCTCGATTGGGGGTGGCCGTGGGGCGCCGCCGCCTACGTGTTCGGTGCCGCCCTGTCCGCCGGTGCCGGCTACGCCGGGATGCGCATCGCCACCGCGGCCAATTCCCGGACCACCGAAGCGGCGCGCACGGGAGGAGTTTCAGCCGCATTGGCGATTGCCTTCCGCGGCGGTGCAGTTGCCGGGTTCACCATCGCCGGTTTCGGCCTACTTGGTGTGGGCCTCGGGTTTCTCATCTTCGATCGGGTGCTCGAACTCGATTCCTGGGCAGAGAGCATCACCGCTATCGCCCTCGGTGGCTCATCGATCGCAATCTTTGCCCGGGTCGGAGGTGGCATCTTCACCAAGGCGGCCGATATCGGCGCCGACCTCGTGGGCAAGGTCGAGGCTGGAATCCCGGAGGACGACCCGCGCAACCCTGCTGTCATCGCTGACAACGTGGGCGACAACGTAGGTGACGTGGCCGGGATGGGTGCCGACCTCTTCGAGTCCTATGTCGGCGCATTGGTAGCTCCGATCGCTTACGCAGCCATCGTGTTCCGTGGCTCGGGCTTCATCGAGGAGGCGATTCTCTTTCCCCTCGCCATCGCCGCCATCGGGATGTTGTCCGCAATCGTCGGCTCGTTCCTGGTCAGGGCCAACGACGAAGGCCACCTCTCGGCCGCCCTGCACCGTGGATCGAATTTCGCCCTGGTCGTAACGGCCCTGGGTGCGCTTGGGCTCTCCTACTGGATCTTCGGTGATGTGATCGAGCATCCGATCGGGGTCTGGCTGGCGATAATCGCCGGGCTTGTGGTCGGCTGGCTCGTCGGCAAGATCTCGGAGTGGTTCACCTCGGACAACCACAAGACGGTCAAAGAGATCGCCCGTCAGGCGCAGACCGGCCCTGCCACGGTGATCATCACCGGTTTGGCCGAAGGGATGCGCTCAGCGGCGTTCTCTGTGATTGTCGTGGCTACAGGAATCGGCGCCGCCTTTTGGGCAGGTGACTGGGCCATGGGGGCCGGAGGCGGCCTATATGGAGTGGCGATAGCCGCGATCGGTGTGCTGGCCACCCTTGGCATGACCATTTCGATGGATGCTTACGGCCCGATTGCGGACAACGCAGGTGGTATCGCGGAGATGGCCCAGCTGGCTCCCGAAGTTCGTCACGCAACTGATTCGCTGGATGCGCTGGGCAATACCACAGCTGCGGTTGCCAAGGGACTGGCCATCGCATCCGCCGCGGTCACCGCTCTCGCTCTGTTCACCGCATTCATCGAGGCAGTTGGCCTCACCGCGATCGACCTAACCCGGGCGGACACCACGATCGGCTTGCTCCTCGGAGCGATGTTCCCGTTCCTGTTCGCGGCCATGACCATGAGCGCGGTCGGGCGAACGGCGAATCGGATGATCGATGAGGTGCGGCGTCAGTTCCGTGAGATCCCGGGGCTGCGAGAGGGTGACCCTAAAGCCAGACCCGAGTACGCCAAATGTGTAGACATCGCAACGACGGGTGCGCTGCGCGAGATGGTGATCCCGGCGACCATGGCCGTCGCATTGCCGTTGGTCGTGGGCTTTGTCGATATCGAGGCGCTCGGCGGCCTCCTCGGCGGGGCGTTGGTCACAGGTTTCCTGCTCGCCATCTTCATGTCCAATGCCGGCGGGGCTTGGGACAACGCCAAGAAATTCATCGAGACCGGTGCATTCGGGGGCAAAGGGTCCGACGCTCACAAGGCGGCAGTCATCGGGGACACAGTCGGCGATCCGTTCAAGGACACGGCAGGGCCCTCGATGAACATCGTGATCAAGGTGATGGCCATCGTTTCGCTGATCTTTGCCTCGGCCTTCATCAGTTGAGATGCCAGAAGTCCTGCTGATCCGCCACGCAGAGTCCGAGACCAACCGGTCCGGGGTCTGGGCAGGCCGCTCGGATGGTCCCCTGAGCTCGGCCGGCGAGGCCAGTCTCAGGCCCCTTGCTGAGAGATTCTCGAATCAGAAGTTCGAGTTGGTGATGAGCTCCCCATTGGAGCGAGCGACGCGCACCGCGGCAGCCATCTCTCCCCAGGTCGAGATCTCCGAGGAATTCACTGAGATCGACATCGGACGTTGGGAAGGCAGGACCCGTGAGGAGGTCCTCGCGGCCGACGATGACCTGATTCGCGAGGCGAGGGTGAATCGTGACCTGGCTTGGGGTGGCACCGGGGAGAGTCTCCGTGACGCCGAGCTTCGGGCCTGGCTCGCTCTCGACGAGCTGGCGGGCCGGCTCGGCGAGCGGGAGCGAGCAGTTGTGGTGACCCATGGAGGCCTGCTCAACGCCGTTCTTCATCGCTACCTGGCCGGATCATCCAGGAGGGTGCATGCCTTTGCCGGCAACACTTCTGTGACCCGGCTGGCCTGGACCCACGATCGACCGAGATTGGCCTCCTTCAACGACCAGGGCCATCTCGGCCCCAGGTCACGGGTCGTAGATGAGGAATTGGCGGCAGACCGACCCGTCCTGGCCCTGATTCGCCACGGCCAGACCCAGGCCAACATCGAAGGTCGCTGGCAAGGCCACGGTGACTGGGATCTCGACGAGCGGGGTCACACTCAGGCGGCGGCTCTACGGGACTGGTACGGAACGCACGACCTTGTCTATTCCTCACCCTTGAGCCGGGCACAGAGCACTGCGGGCTACCTGGCCAACAATGGCGTGGTGACGGTCGAGGCCCTCAAGGAACTGGGGATGGGGAAGTGGGAGGGGCTCACTTCGCCCGAGGTCATCGAACAATGGCCAGATCTAATGGATGACATCTTCAGGGACGGGGTCGATCTCCGCCGTGGTGAAAATGGGGAGAGTTGGGGGGAGTTGGCGCATCGTGTCCGGAACGCTGTTCACTCCCTGCGCCCTGCACGAGGGGTCCCGACGGTTGTCGTGGCCCATGGCGGCGCGATTCGCTCTTACATATCGTCATTGACCGCGACGACCGACACTCATGCCGAGTCGTTGCACACGCCCAGGAACACGTCGGTGACCCACCTCTCCTTTCACGACGATGGCCCACTGATCCTCGACTACGCGGTTGCGACTCACCTGGAAACCCTCTCCTAATCTCGTCTGATGTCCGAATACGACTCCCGTCGCTACGCACTGGTCAATCGGTGGGATCCCCAGCACCTCAAGACCGTCGACCGGCTCCTTCCGCTCAACCCGGGAGATCGGGTGTTGGAGGTGGGCTGTGGGAGCGGGCACCTCACCAAGCGCCTCGCCGCAAGAGGGATCGACGTCGTTGGCATCGACGCCAATCCCAACGCTCGGGAAGTCGCCGGCACCGATCGTGTCCTTCACATGCGGGCCGAACAGCTGGGTTTCGAGGATAAGGAATTCGACGCAGTCATCTCGGTGCATGCCATCGAGCACATACCTCCACTCGACGAGGCAGTTGCCGAGATGGCCCGCGTGTTGCAGCCGCAGGGTCGAGCCCTGTTGATCTATCCGGCGGAGCCGATACAAGGTCTTTACGCGATCCCCACGTCGGTGATCCTCTATGGGACCCCGTTTAAAGCCCGCGAGGTGCATTGCCACAAGCTGTGGCCCTCCAAGGTGCGGCGCATCGTGGAACCGTTCGGGCTCACCGAGACCCACCACGAGTTCAACCTGTGGAAGTCGCCGCAGTTCGTATCCCTCTTCACCCGGTTCTAGGGGTGTTTCTCTGTGACACCTGCGGGCGCACATTCGAAGTCCGTCAAGAGGTCCTCGACCGCTATCCGGGCTGGGTGCCCCGTCAGTGCCTCGACTGCAAGAACGGCTCAGGTGGTG
>DATDJH010000215.1:0-6367 GCA_036520635.1 Acidimicrobiia bacterium | reverse complement strand
CGGTCGCCAGGTGGTAGGCCAGGAGTTGCAGGGGCACCACCGCGGTCACTGTGCAGAGGAGATCGGGGCCCGCGGGCACCCGAATCACGTGGTCAGCCACCTGCCCGACGTCGTCACCCTCCTCGACCACCAGCACGATGGTCGCCCCCCGCGCCTTCATCTCTTCCATATTGGACAATGTCTTGGTCCTGACATGGCTGTCAGTCACCACGCCGACGACCACCACGCCCGGCTCGATCAGAGCGATCGGCCCGTGTTTCATCTCCCCGGCCGCATATCCCTCGGCTCGCACATAGGCGATCTCCTTCAACTTCAAGGCGCCCTCCATGGCCACCGGGAAGTCACCAGAGCGACCGAGGAAGAAGAAGTCACGGGTCTCACTCCACAACGCCGCTAGCTCTGCGATGTCGTCATCGCGCGCCAGCACTTTCTCGACCTGTTCCGGGAGGCGAAGCATCTCCTTGACCTGGATCTCGATCGCCCCCGGGTCGAGGGTGCCCCTGACCTGCGCCAAATAGAGCCCGAGGAGTTGCATTGCAACCAGTTGGGTGGTGAAGGTCTTGGTGGCTGCCACTCCGATCTCAGGCCCTGCCCTCGTATAGAGGACGGCATCGGCCTCACGGGCCAGAGCCGACTCGACGACGTTGGACACACCGATCACCGTCGAGCCCTGGGCCCGGGCGTAGCGAATCGCAGCAAGAGTGTCGATCGTCTCGCCGGACTGACTAATCCCGATGACCAACGCGTTGCTGCCGAGTACCGGATCGCGGTATCGAAATTCGGAGGCGATGTCGATCTCGACCGGGAGTCGGGTCCAGCGCTCGATGGCGTACTTCGCCATCATGGCCGCGTGATAGGAGGTCCCACAGGCGACCACGAAGACCTTGTCCACTTCCCGAAGCCTGCGGTTGTCGATCTTCAGCTCGTCGAGCACGATCCGCCCCGGAGCTATTACCCGTCCGGCGAGTGTGTCGATGATGGCGTGGGGCTGCTCGAAGATCTCCTTGAGCATGAAGGTGGCGTATCCGCCCTTTTCGGCGGCCTCGAGATCCCACTCGACCGTCCTCCGATCCAACTCCAGTTGATTGCCTTCGAGGTCGGACAGCACGATCGAATCGGGCCGGATCTCAACGATCCGATCGTCCTCGATCACGACCATCTCCCGGGTGTGCTCGAGGAACGCCGGGATGTCGGACGCCAGGAAGTTCTCCCCATCGCCGTGCCCCACGACCAGCGGTGAGCCCCTCCTGGCACCGACCAGGACATCCGGCTCGGAGCGACGCATCACCACGAGGGCCAGGGCTCCGTCGGCCTCGTTCATGACCCGACGAACCGCATCGGCCAGAGATATGTCGGACATGTCTTCGATCATGTGGGCGACGACTTCGGTATCGGTGTCACTCTCGAAGACGTGGCCGCCCTCGACCAACTTCACCTTCAGGTCCATCCAGTTCTCGATGATCCCGTTGTGCACCACAACCACCTCACGTCGACAGTCGAGATGGGGATGGGCGTTTCCCGTGTTGGGAGCGCCGTGGGTGGCCCACCTTGTGTGCCCGATCCCGGTGTGGGCCTCGGAGGGTGGCTCCCGATCAACGAGATTCTGAAGATCCGCAATCCTTCCGGCCTGCTTGAGGACGGTGATCGAGTCTCCGTAGTTGAGGGCGACGCCGGCCGAGTCGTAACCCCGATACTCGAGCCGGGCGAGACCGGGCATCAAGACATCGAGAGCGGGCCGTGGCCCCACATATCCGACAATTCCGCACATAACAGTTCCTTCATTCGTCGAAATTGCGAACATCAGGGATCAAATACGGACCCTCACGTCCACAATTTCAGGTGTGGTGGATGGCGTGCGGGGGAGCCGATGACCGGCGCTCATGAGTGAGTCTCTGTTCCGAGATCTCTCCCGGGTTTTCTACTCATCCCTTACGACCTGAGCTGGCCGGGAAGGCATCCGCCGAATCTTTCGATGACCTTCCTCCTCGTCACCTCGCAGACTGCGAGGCCTGGCGCTTGTCTGTTCGCACGCTGTTGAATGTTGTTTTGGGTCTGCCTACTCCTTTCCGAACGAACTCTCGGTCATTTCCAGTAGACGGTCAGCGTAATGCCTCGCTTCATCTTCGGAAGGGGCTTCCACCATTATCCGGATCACGGGCTCGGTCCCCGAAGCCCTGACCAGCACCCGGCCCTCTCCCCCCAACTCCTCTTCGACAGCCCTGACCTGCTCCCAATACTCCGACGCGGATTCGAGATCCACCGTACGCTCCACCCTGACGCTGGTCAGGATCTGGGGGTATTCGACGATCGCTTCTGCCCGGAGCTCGCGCAACTCCTTCCCGGTGCCGGCCAGGACATCGAGCAGTCGGACCCCGGTGAGCAGCCCGTCACCGGTCTGACCGTGGTCCAAGAAAATCACGTGCCCTGATTGCTCACCGCCCAAGAGGCCTTCGCTCTCGATCAAGGCCTCCATGACGTAGCGGTCGCCAACCTTGGTCTCGATGATCTCGATCTCGGCCTCAGCCATCGACTTCCGAAACCCGAGATTCGACATCACCGTGGCCACGACGAGATTCTTGGTGAGCTTGCCCTGTGCCTTCAGGTGCCGGGCGACGATCGCCATGATGACGTCTCCGTTGGCGACTCGACCGTCCTCATCGACCGCGATCAAACGGTCGGCGTCACCATCAAAAGAGAGACCGATCCGACCTTCGGCCTGCTCGGCCAAGAACTCCGGATGAGTGGCACCGCAACCCTGATTGATGTTGTTCCCGTCTGGTGCGTCGCCGAAGACACGGACATCCGCACCCAAGGCGCCAAACAACATCGGGCCCGCCTTGAACGCGGCCCCATTGGCACAGTCGAGGGCCACCCTCATCCCTGCCAACTTGTACCGGGAGACGGCTTGGAGATGAGCGACATATGACTCGAGGGCCTGTGAGTCGGGAAAACGGGTGCCGATGGCAGCGCCCAAGGCAGAGCGAAAGCCCGAGGATCGCAACCGGTCTTCGAGCTCTCGCTCCACCTCGTCGGGCAACTTGGTGCCCCGGGCCGCGAGAAGCTTGATCCCGTTGTCTTCGGCTGGGTTGTGGGAAGCGGATACGACCGCCCCCATCGTTGCCCCCGACGTTGCCGTGAGGTAACTGATCCCGCCGCTGGGGAGCACACCGACATCAACGGTGTCGATGCCTACGGCGTGGAAGCCTGCCTGCAGCGCCGATGAAAGCATCTCGCCTGATCGACGGGTGTCTCTGCCAACGACAACGGGCCCACCCCGGAGATAGGACCCCGCGGCACGGCCAATGGCGAGAGCCAACTCAGGTGTCAGTTCGGAGCCAGCGGCACCACGGACACCATCGGTTCCGAAGATGGGCTTCCCATCGTCGAGCAGACGACGGAGATCCGCCAACTTCAGCGCTTCGTGTACTGAGGGGCCCGGCGCGCTTTGCGGAGGCCGTACTTCTTGCGCTCGACCACCCGTGCATCACGGGTGAGCATGCCGGCCTTCTTCAGCATCGGCCTGAGCTCGGGGTCGAGAACGATCAGAGCGCGGGCAATGCCCAAGCGAAGTGCATCCACCTGACCTGAGATCCCGCCGCCCTCGAGGGTGGCGTCGACGTCGTAGCGGCCTTGAGTCGTCGTGATCTGCAGTGGCTCCATCACCCGCAGCCGGGCGGCCATGGTCGGGAAGTAGTCCTCGAGTTGACGCTTGTTGAGGGTCACCTGGCCGGATCCATCGCGGAGTCGCACTCTGGCGACCGAAGACTTGCGACGACCGGTCGCCTGGACGAGGGGTTTGGACATCAGAGTTCCACCTTTCGGATGTCCAACTCCAGGGCCTGCGGGCTCTGGGCGACATGGGGATGATCAGGCCCGGCATAGACCTTGAGCTTGCGCGCCATCTGGCGTCCGAGCTTGTTCTTGGGAAGCATTCCGGTGACCGCCCGCTCGATAATGGCTTCCGGCCGGCGCTCACGGAGATTCTCGAACGTCTCCGCCTTGATGCCGCCCGGGAAACCCGAGTGCCGGTAGTAGATCTTCGTCTGGCTCTTGTTGGAGGTCACAGCGACCTTCTCGGCGTTGACCACGATCACGAAGTCGCCACCGTCCATATGCGGCGCATACGTCGGCTTGTGCTTTCCCCGAAGAATGGTGGCGACCTCAGAGGCGAGGCGGCCGAGAGGAAGATCGGTGGCATCGACGACATGCCAAACACGATTGATGTCACCAGGCTTGGGCGAATATGTCTTGTTTATGGTCATCTGATTGGCGGCCCGGCAGGTCGAAAAATACCGGGACGTTGGGAAACGGCTCCCGCTTGGGGAGCGGGCATATGCTACGCCGGAGCCAGAGACTAGGCCAATCGCGATGATCACGCTCGAGGACATACAAGAAGCCCGTTCCAGGTTCGAGGGACGGGTGACCGAGACCCCCTTGGTGTGGTCGCAATCCTTCAGTCGTCTCACCGGGCGCGATGTCTATCTCAAGGCCGAGTGCATGCAGCGTGCCGGTTCGTTCAAGATCCGCGGCGCACTCAACGTCTTGACGAGGCTCGGCGGGCAAGCCGTGGTTGCGGCCTCCGCCGGCAACCACGCCCAGGGTGTCGCCCTGGCTGCTGCCTTTTCCGGCTCGAAATGCACGGTCTTCATGCCCGAAGGGGCGGCCATACCCAAGATCAAAGCCACCCAGGATTATGGGGCGACGGTCGAGCTGGCAGGGAATTCTCTTGCAGATGCCATCGAGGTCGCCACGGAATACGCGGCGACTTCTGGCGCCCGCCTGGTGCACCCATACGACGACCCGCTGATCATCGCCGGCCAAGGGACTCTGGGCGTCGAGATCTTCGAACAGCTGCCCGACGTGGGCACGGTCGTGATCCCCACCGGCGGCGGCGGGCTCTTGTCAGGCAGCGCGGTCGGACTGCGATCCCTCAAGCCGACGGTCAAGGTTGTCGGAGTCGAGATCGAGGCGGCAGCCGTTTACGCAGAGAGTCGTCGCAGGGGCGATGTAGTGCGTGACTTCCCCAGAGGACAGCCGACTGTTGCAGACGGAATCGCGGTATCGGTCCCCTCGGACCTGGTTTGGGAGATAGCTCAGGAGTACGTCGACGACTTCCTGGTGGTGAACGACGCTCAGACAACCTCGGCCCTGACACTCATCCTGGAGAGATCCAAGCTCATGGTGGAGGCGGCCGGGGCGGTGGGGGTGGCGGCGTTGATGGAGAAGCTGATACCCGACGATGCCCCCGACCCCATCTGCATCGTGCTCTCCGGCGGCAACATCGACCTGATGTTCCTGGGCAAGGCGGTCCGTCACGGCCTGGAAGCCTCGGGCAGGTTCGCCAAGTTCAAGGTTCTGGTGCCCGATCAGCCGGGCAACCTGTTCCGGATCCTTGGCGTGATCGCCGAGAACGGCGGCAATCTGGTTCATGTCGAACATCACCGGGAGGGATTCCGCCTCCCATTCGGCACGGTCGAGATCGAGCTCTCGGTCGAGACCAGGGACGCCGACCACGCTGCCCGCATCGCCAGCGCATTGATGGCTGCCACCAGCTGAAATAGGCATAGGGGTCTTCCCCCAGGGGAGGGTTCCCCATATGCACTCCGGTCCTGACGATGTCCTATTGCACATACGGCCGCCAACGGCCGATGAGCAGGAGGACCAAAGTGCTACAGAGAATCGTTATGCGATCAACCGGAAAACCACAACCATCGAAGTTCGCCGTGGAACGTGCCCGGCTCCGTCAACCGTCGATCGACGCCGAGCCCCCGCGCAACCCGGTGTTCGACGCCATCGGCAGGGGGCTCATGACCCTCGGGCAGAGAGTCTCGTCTCGCGGGTTCGACCCTGGCCGGATCTGATCAATAACCGACCTCCCACAGGGTCAGACCGTGAGGCGGGGCCACGGTGACCACCCGGCTCCGATCTTCGGACTCGATGATCTCGGAGATCGAATCCGCTGGGGTGAATCCGCGGCCAACGTCGTAGGCGAGGCCAATCAGGGATCGAACCATCTGATGGCAGAAGGCGTTGGCCTTGATCCAAAAGGTCAGCAAATCGTCTCTGTCATCCCATCGCGCCTCGTCAACGAGACGGATGTTGCTCTTCCCCTCGACCGATCGGCAGAAGGCGCTGAAGTCGTGCGCACCCACGATGGCCTCGGCCAAGGCCTGCATCCCGACCAGATCCAGCCGGCGTCCCACATTCCAGACCTGATTTCGGGCGAGAGGATCGCCGGTTTCCGCCTGGGACAACTGATATCGATAACGACGGAACGTCGCCGAGAATCGGGCGCTGAAACCGTCTTCAACCCGGGCCACCGTCGAAACCGCCATCTCCGGACCAAGGATCCCATTCAATGAGCGGA
>DATDJH010000214.1:0-2031 GCA_036520635.1 Acidimicrobiia bacterium | reverse complement strand
CGCATCGGGAAGATCCCGATTCCCGAAGTGACCAGCAATTGCGTCTTTGGCGGTCCGGACGGGACCGACCTCTTCATGACCGCCTCCACGTCTCTGTACCGGATTCGCACCAGGACCACCGGAGCCCCCCGCACGACGCATTAGGGCCTGACATCCATGGATAACCTCTCGTCTCATGGAGCACACTCCTGTCAGCGCCCTGCAACGGACACGGCAGCCCGAGGAGCACTTCACCGGCAAGGCATGGATGGAGACGCTGTCCCAAGGTGACGATCGAGTACTGAATGCGATCAGCGTCACCTTCGAGGCTGGAGCGCGGACCCACTGGCACTCCCACCCCGAAGGCCAGGTCCTCTATGTCGTGTCCGGCAACGGGCGAGGAGGAACTGAGGCCGGTGAATTCTTCGAGTTCGCAACCGGCGACGTGCTCTACTCCAAGCCAGACGAGCTTCATTGGCACGGGGCCAGCCCGGACTCGCCGATGAGCCACCTCTCATTGACTACCGGTGGCGCGACGCAGTGGAAGCCGCGGCCGGTGTCCGACGAGGAATACGAGAACAGCCCTCCGGGCGGCTGAGCCCAGCGAGTTGGATGCCAACATAGGACCGATGAAAGACCACGAGTTCGGTTTCGCCACTCGAGCCGTGCACGCCGGCCAGCGCCCTGATCCCGAGACCGGGGCCCGGGCCATGCCCATATACGCGACCACGTCGTTTGTATTCGACGACGTCCAGCATGCCGCCGACCTGTTCGCCTTGCAGACCTACGGGAACATCTACACCCGCATCGGCAACCCGACCACGGCTGCGTTCGAGGAGCGGATGGCGTCACTCGAGGGAGGTTTGGGGGCGGTCGCCACGGCCTCGGGACAGGCTGCCCAGCTGATCGCGATCCTTACCCTGTGCCAGCAGGGTGACGAAGTGGTCGCCTCGCGATCTCTATACGGCGGGACTTACACCCAGTTCGACGTGACTCTGCGGAGAATGGGCATCGACGTCACCTTCGTCGACTTCGGAGACATCGATGCGGTTCAGGCCGCCATCACCGACAAGACGAAACTGCTCTATGGGGAGACCGTCGGCAACCCAGGCGCCGACATCCTCGACATCGAGACGATCGCCCGTCTGGCCCACGACAACGGCGTTCCATTGGTCGTGGACAACACCTTTGCCACTCCCTACCTATGCCGACCCATCGAGTACGGCGCAGACATCGTCGTGCACTCCGCAACCAAGTTCCTCGGCGGCCATGGGGCCGCGATCGCCGGAGTGATCGTGGAGAGTGGTCGCTTTCCGTTCGACAACGGGAAGTTCCCCACCCTCGTGGAGCCCTCGCCGGCCTATCACGACCTCCGGTTCTGGGAGAACTTCCGTGAGTACGCCTACCTGACACGAGCGAGGGTGGAGCTCCTCCGCGACATTGGCGCCTCGTTGTCACCTTTCAACGCTTTCATTCTCCTGCTCGGCGTTGAAACCCTTCCGCTTCGCATGCAGAGACACGTCGAAAACGCGCGGGCAGTGGCCGAATTCCTCCGAGCACGCGAGGAGGTGGCATGGGTCAACTTCCCAATCTTCGAGGACAACCCGTGGACGGAGCTCGCCATGAAATACCTGCCGAAAGGGCCGGGGGCTGTTTTCACGTTCGGCCTCCGGGGCGGCCTGACGGCAGGGATTCGCTTCATCGAGACCGTTGAGTTGGCATCGCATCTCGCCAACGTGGGTGATGCCAAGACCCTGGTGATCCATCCAGCGTCGACCACGCATCAGCAGGTGCCCGTCGCCGAACGGGAGCGGGCCGGTGTGGGTGATGACATGATCAGGATCTCGGTCGGCATCGAGGACATCGAAGACATCGTCTGGGACCTCGATCGGGCCCTGGTGGCGTCGTCATGACCGTGGCCGACCCGGAAGCGAGGGACCGGCTCCGCATCATCCTCGGCGCTCGCAGCGTGGCATTGGTTGGCGTTTCGGCCAATCCCATTCGATCCTCGAACTTCGTCGCCAGCTACTTGGTCCGCACCGACTTTGTCAC